>JBKDRQ010000261.1:0-2835 GCA_046341135.1 Bacteroidota bacterium | reverse complement strand
CTGAATGGAACGAATACTTTTATTTCCAAAGGTTTGCTGGATGATCAGGAAATGTATCAGGGACAAAAGACCGATAAGTTGCATGTGGATGTGAATATGGTGGATGGATTTACGCTTGATCTTGCCAGATTTAAGCAATGGCGCAATCAGGAATTTGCGGGAGCCGAATTTATCCTGGAAGGGAATGATTATATATGCGGGGCAGAGGTAGAGAAGATGAGCAAAAGCAAGTTCAATACCGTGAATCCCGATGATATAGTTGAGAAATATGGAGCGGATACTTTCCGGATGTATGAGATGTTCTTAGGTCCTGTGGACATCAGCAAGCCCTGGGATACCAAAGGGATTGAGGGGGTGCATCGGTTTTTGAAAAAATTATGGCGTTTGTTTTATGATGAATTAAAAGGACAGGTTTGGATTGATGTAGCGCCAACGGATGCCGAATGGAAAATATTGCATAAGACCATCAAGAAAATTGATGAGGATACGAGTCGTTATAGTTTTAACACAGCTGTAAGTAAATTTATGATTTTCGTAAATGAACTGTCGGATTTAAAATGCTATAAGAAGTCAATTCTTGAATCCTTATTGATTTTAATCACCCCATATGCACCGCATATAGCGGAAGAACTTTGGAATTTGCTCGGTCATAAAACCAGTATATTATTTGCATCTTATCCTGTTTTCGAAGAAAAGTATTTAATTGAAACCAGTAAGTTATATCCCGTTGCCGTGAATGGAAAAACCAGAAGTGAATGTTTGCTGGGGCTGGATGCAACGCAGGAGGATGTTGAAAAATTAGTGTTGGCCGATCCGGCTGTTCAGAAGTGGTTAGAAGGTAAGCAACCCAAAAAAATCATCTATGTGAAGAATAAGATGATTAATGTGGTGATATGATTTTAGAATAAATATTCCATTCTTGACATTTATTAATCTCTTTACTGGCGCATGGTCTCCTGACCTGTGCCTTCATGTAATTCATTCGAAATTGTTTTATCTAAAATTTTTATTGAATGGTCATGTTTCAACAAAATTGAATGCGTGTCGATGAAATTGTGAAATTTACGCTATGGCACAACCTACCAAAGAACTCATCAACGCATTAAAGGAAACAGCAAATCGTTTGCGCAACGGCGCTCATTACGTTTGGGGCAATCATGGGTCTTGCAACTGCGGAAATTTATTGCAGGTTGTGGGCAATATGACGAAGGAAGAAATCCTTCGCCATGCGCATACGGGCATCGGTGAGTGGACGGAACTGGCAGAAGAATCCTGTGCGGTTACAAATGCACCTTATACCTTGCTCATTCAAAAATTAGAAGCTATTGGACTTACTCCCAGTGATATTCATAACCTGGAGTATCTTGAAGACAAAGAAGTGCTTCAGCACCTGCCCGGCGGTTTCCGCTGGCTTTCCAGAAATCTACGAGAAGATGTGGTTCTGTATTTTGAAACTTTTGCCCAACTGCTTGAAACAAAAAGAACAATCACTGCGGAAAATTATTTGTCTGAAGCTCTGCAAAATGAAATAATAATATCGGAATTAATTGCTTACTAGTGTTTGTATACCTTCTTTTTTAAAAAATAAAGGCTTCCACTTATCTTATTTTTTTTTCATACAGTTTTGATAAGTACATTTGCTTAATAAATCATTAAGTTTATGAGGCTTATGAAACAACCAAAAATATCCAATGTCCGTACAAGTTAAAGAAACGATATCGCAGTATTTTACAAACGATTTTGTTGAAACAATTTCTGCAAATACAGGTATCTCTTCTGATAAAATCTTAGCATCTATTTATTTTTCTATTTTAGCAGCGGTTCATCAAATCAAATTTCGATTAAATAATCCATCCGGTGCATTGGTAACTTATCGCATGGCCAAAGTAGCGGGCGCTGCAGAGATATCCAAACACTTACTTTCTTATTATAATAAAAATGCTCATTACCAAGGCATTATTAATATGACCTCGGTGCTCTATAATGGAGATTTAACAAAGATCGAAAACATGCTGCAGGAGCGTTTTGGATTATCTGAGGATATTAGTAATCGAATATTAATTGTAAGCACCTGTGCGACTATGTCGATGTTGGGGGAAAGAATTAAAGCAAAGAAAATGAAGCTGGAAGGTTTCCGCGAAATGGTTCAACTTAAACTTCCTGCCTATATTGAATCCCTTTCTAATGGTTTGAATTTCCCTTTCATACACTGGGAGTCCAAAGAAGCAGAGCTTAAAAATCAGTTATTCCGTTCAGAGGCAAGGAGAAAACGCACAACTGAAAAAAAATCGAAGTTATCATTATCCTTCAAATGGCTCTTTTTAGTCGTAGTTAGTGTAGGGATTTTATCCTGTTTGTTTATAGCCTCTTAATCTAATCTCATTTTATTGCTTCGCTGTTTTCCGTTAGTTTTACAGATAGATTTTGCTACATGTCAAATCCTAATCTAAATAGTGAGAGAAATCAGTTGAGCGCTTCAGACAGCGAGTTTGAAAACAATATTCGTCCGGCTGCATTGGAGGAGTTTTCCGGGCAGCAGCAAATCATCGATAATATCAAAATATTTATTAAGGCTGCCAAAATGCGTGGAGAGGCATTGGATCATGTATTGTTTCATGGCCCGCCCGGTTTGGGGAAAACAACACTCAGTAGAATTGTAGCCAATGAGTTGGGCGTATCCATCAAGGAAACGAGCGGACCCGTTATTGAAAAGCCCGGAGATCTTGCGGGATTGCTGACCAGTCTGGAGCCCAATGATGTATTATTCATCGATGAAATTCATCGTTTAAGTACCGTAGTGGAAGAATATCTCTATGCAGCTATGGAGGATTATCG
>JBKDRQ010000260.1:0-5462 GCA_046341135.1 Bacteroidota bacterium | reverse complement strand
ACTACCCACCTTTTTATATTTTTTGATTCAATATTTTCATTTATAATGTTCCGAATATTCTCAAGTAGCAAATCCTTCTCCATCAGCCTCATATTTTTTAATTTCATCTTACCTGCAATCATCCCACTGCTCACTCCTTCCATCGGCAATTCTCTTGCCGGATAAATAGGCAGAAGAATAACCGAATCAGCAAGATCTAAACTTTCAGCAAAACCGTCTGCCAGATCACGGGTGCGCGAGTAAAGATGTGGCTGAAAAATAATCAGCAAACCATACGTACTAAACAAAGATCTTGCACTGGTCAGCAGCGCGTTTAACTCTTCAGGATGATGCGCATAATCATCAATCAGCACGCAACTGCCTTCTCCCGGATCCATCCAGTATTCAAACCTTCTCTTTACACCACTGAATGCACCAAACACCTCTCTGATCTTATCATCCGATATATTCATCAGATACGCAAGTGTTATCGCAGGCAATGAATTCTCTACATTATGCAAGCCTCCTACTCTGAGCGATATATCTTTAATGACATGCTGCCTTACTACAACATCATAGAGATATCCTCCATTGATCATTCTGAGGTTGCTCACATGCACATCTGCCCTTGTATCTTCAGCATGATAACTCAACTGCAGATCTCCTTTTAATTCATCAGCACGCTTGAGCCCATATTTATAAAGCAAGGTTCCGCCTTTACGAATTTTTTCGGTAAATATGATAAAGGCTTCCTCCACCTGTTCAGGACTACCATAGATATCCAGATGATCAGGATCCATTGAACTCACTACCGCATAATCCGGCGAAAGCTTATGGAATGAACGATCATACTCATCTGCTTCTACCACACATAAAGGATTGCTGCTGCTCCAGAAATTTGTATCGTAGTTAACCGAAATTCCTCCTAAAAAAGCATTGCAACCATGACCTGAAGCCTGCAACAGATAAGCGGTCATTGTGCTGATGGTTGTCTTACCATGTGTTCCGGCAACACAAATATTCAAAGAACTGTTTGTGATAATCTGCAATACATCACTTCTTTTAACAACAGCATAGTTATGATGTCTGTAATATGTCAACTCTTTATGATCAGCCGGTATAGCAGGTGTATACACAACCAACTGCACATCCTTGGGCACCCTGTCAACACACACATCATAATATATTTTTATTCCTTCCTCTTCCAGCCTTTTTGTCAAAACGGTCGCTGTTTTGTCATATCCACTCACCTGTACACCACGTGCGAAAAAATATCTGGCCAGCGCACTCATGCCAATACCTCCAATTCCTATAAAATAAACTGCCTTTATTTCTTCTAATCTCATCAGCTTCCAATCGTTTTAATAATTTCGTCTGCCACACGTATATCTGCATCATCAACACCCATTGCTTTTAATGAATGTTCCATTTCTATACGGAGTAATGGGTTTTCTGAAAGAGCAATAATCTCCTCAATCAGTTTTTCTGCCACCTCATTATCTTTAAGCATCACGGCTCCTTTTCTTTGAACAATATGCTTTGCATTGGATGTCTGATGATCTTCTGCTGCATGAGGATAAGGAACAAATATGACAGGCTTCGCAACCAAGCATATTTCAGCCACAGACATTGCTCCTGCTCTAGACACAACCAAATCAGCGGCAGCATAAGCTTTATCCATATCAGTGATAAAATCATTTACCCACACATGCGCTTTCTCAGCACACAATGCTTTTGCAGTAGCGGCAAAAGGCTTACCGGTTTGCCATATCAACTGTATGTTACGCTGTGTCAGCCGATCCATTCCAGCGGCAATGGCTTTATTAATCGAAAGCGCTCCCAAACTACCTCCCACTACCAGCAACGTGAATAAGTTGGACGATAAACCAAAATATTTCTGTGCATCTGCCTTACCTATCGTATGCTGAATAATAGAACGACGCACAGGATTTCCGGTGACAATAATTTTTTCCTTTGGGAAAAAAGAGTCCATCCCATCTGTACCCGTAAACACTTTCAATGCTTTTTTAGCAAGCAGCTTGTTCGTCTTCCCGGCAAACGCATTGGCCTCGTGTATAAACGTAGGGATGCCTTTCATCTGAGCCAACCGAAGTACAGGATAAGTAGAATAGCCGCCTACTCCGATTACTGCATCAGGTTTATACCGACCAAGTATGCGTTGCACTTGTAAAAAACTTTTCAACAGCTTGAAGGGCAATCCAATATTTTTTATCAAAGAACTTCTGTTAAAACCGGCGATATCCAAGCCTTCTATATTAAACCCTGCCTGAGGCACTTTCTCCATCTCCATTTTTCCTTTTGCACCTACAAAAAGAAAATCTGCTTCCGGCAATTTCATTTTAAGTGCCTGCGCAATGGCAATCGCCGGGAAAATATGTCCGCCCGTACCTCCTCCTGCTATGATAATTCGTTTACTCATGCTGCAGCAGTTTGAGGCGTTTCCGTTTTCCCTTCTGTCTCTTCCACATTTCTTGCTACACTTAATATGATACCTATAGCAAAACACGTAAACAGAATACTGCTTCCTCCCATACTCACCAATGGCAGCGTAACACCGGTAACTGGAAACAGACCTACATTAACAGCCATATTCGTCATTGCCTGAATCACCAATGTAAAACTCAATGCAAGCGCCAAGAAAGCACCAAATGCATAAGGACATCGTCTGAAAATCTTAATACTCCTGAATAAGAAAACGATATATATAAATATGATAAAAGTGGCGCCCATTAATCCATATTCTTCAATAATGATGGCATAAATGAAATCAGAATAAGGATGCGGTAAAAAATTTCTTTGCTGACTGTTCCCTGGACCTAAACCCAGAAATCCTCCCTTAGCCACTGCAATTTTAGCCTGCTGCACCTGATATGGAGATTCATCATTTTTTGCATACATAAAATCCTGCACACGCTTGATCCAGGTAGGAAGACGCATAATAGAAAACGCAGATGGCAATTCCTTTGATTTTCCTGATGCCTCATCATAATATGAACGGGCAATAAATATTAATATAATGACAGGAATAATAACAAAGGATGCAACCAGCAGGATATGCCTTAAGCGCGCCCTTCCAATAAACAACAACAACATACTGGTAGCACCGGTCAGGAGTGCCGTCGACAGATTAGCCGGAGCAATAAGTCCGCAAATAGCAACAATCGGAAACATTAAAGGAAGAAACCCTTTCTTAAAATCTTTAATAACATCCTGTTTTTTGGATAACAAGCGAGACAAATACATAAACAATGCAAGCTTGGCAAGATCTGAAGTCTGGAAGGTGACATTAATAACCGGCAAACGAATCCATCTGTTGGCATCGTTAAGATTGGTTCCGAATTTTAATGTGTAAATCAAAAGTGGGATAGAAATAAAAAAGAGAATGGAAGCGATCCTGGAATAGATCGTATAGTTTACTCTGTGCGCAATATATATGATTATAATGCCAACAATCGAAAAAGCAAATTGCTTAAACAGGTAAATCCAGGTATTGCCTTTATATAATTTATAGGCAAGTGAATTGGTTGCACTATATACCACAAGCAGACTGGCCAACGAAAGTATGACTACGATCGCCCAGATAGCCTTATCTCCTTTGGTTTTTTGTCGTAAACCTTCAGGAGTCAATTCTGTTCTTATGTTCGCAAATTGATTCATTATATAATTTTCTAAAGTGCTTTTACAGCTTCTTTAAATTGAATGCCACGATCTTCATAATTTTTGAATAAATCAAAGCTTGCACAAGCGGGGCTCAACAAAACAGTATCCCCTTTATCTGCACAGCTATATGCTGACCGTACCGCTTCCTCGGCATTTTGGGTATCAATAATTTTAATTTTAAGATCCCCAAAAGACGCATGTATCTTCTTATTATCTGTACCAAGACACACAATAGCCTTTACTTTTTCTTTTACCAGATCCATTAAAATATTATAATCATTACCCTTATCCACACCACCCAGGATGAGTATTGTTGGTGTTTGAATGCTCTCTAATGCAAACCAGGTTGAGTTTACATTGGTTGCCTTGCTGTCATTGATATAGGTAACGCCCTTAACAACTGAAACAAACTCCATACGATGTTCCAGATTTTCAAAGGTGGAGATTGCTTCACGTATTTTCTCTTTACGGATACCTATAACCGATGCAGCCACACCTGCAGCCATCGTGTTATACTGGTTATGACGACCTTTTAGCTTAAAATCATCTACACTCATGATGATTCTGTCATCATTAGCGGCAATGGTCATCACACCATTTTTAATAAATGCGCCTCTTTGTGGTTCTTGATTCATTGTAAAGGGGAATAGAATTGAATGGATAGTATATCGGGGTAAGTACTGCATGGTTACAGGATCGTCTGCACAATAAATAAATGCATCCTTATCAGTCTGACATGCCGCCACTCTGAATTTGGCATGAATATAATTTTCAAACTGATAGTTATAGCGATCCAGATGATCTTCGGTAATATTGGTCAGAACGGCAACATCAGCCCTGAAGTCTTTTATATCATCCAGCTGAAAACTGCTGACTTCTGTTATATATAGTGATTTCGGATCTAAAGCAACCTGACGGGCAATGCTGTACCCAATGTTACCTACCAATGCACAATCTTCACCGGCATGATTGCATATATGATAGATAAGTGAAGTAGTAGTGGTTTTACCATTGCTTCCTGTGATAGCAACGATACGGCTATCACCCTTAAATCGCCAGGCCAATTCAATTTCACTGATTACCGGAATATTTCTTTTTCTTAACTGCTGGACTAGCTGATTTTTTTCAGGGATACCCGGACTTTTAACAATTTCATCTGCCTGTAATATCCGCGATTCATCATGTCCATGCTCTTCATAGGCAATTCCATATTCCTGAAGGGTTTGCTTATGAACAGCATTCAGACTACCTGCATCACTAAGAAAAACTTCATACCCTTGCTTTTTAGCAAGAATAGCAGCTCCAGTACCGCTTTCGCCTCCCCCTAATATGTAGCACTTATATGCCATAGTCATATATCATTCCGGATGACCGGATGTAGTTTTAAAAATTGGTTCTTCACAAGAATGAATTTATTTAGAGTAGTTATACAACTGCTCCGTTCATTCGTTTCAAAGGGTGTTCGACCTCCTCATAACCTGTTGGTTTTTCATAAAAAACATTAACGAATTTTAAGGGTAACAATTGATAAAATCACACACAACAATGTCACAATCCAGAATCTTGTTACAATCTTACTTTCATGATATCCTGCTTTCTGATAATGATGATGTAGCGGACTCATTAAAAAAATACGTCGCCCTTCACCATATTTCTTTTTAGTGTATTTGAAGTAACTAACCTGCAATACCACACTTAGATTCTCTATGAGAAAAATCCCGCAAAAAATAGGAATCAGCAATTCCTTACGGACAAGAAATGCCAAAGAAGCAATAACACCTCCAAGCATCAGACTCCCTGTA
>JBKDRQ010000259.1:0-12272 GCA_046341135.1 Bacteroidota bacterium | reverse complement strand
TCTACGCAATCAAATTTGATGCAGAAAGTACGTCTCCTGTTGTGTGGAAAGGAGTGACTTACAGCTACAATGCACGACACAAGATGCACGAACTGGCTATGTCTTTCTTTCAGCAGGATGCCGGATTTCCTACAACCGTTTTTATACCTGTTGATCAACCCGATCCACAACCCGTTCCCGGATATCTTCAGCCAAGAGATCTGCATGCGCTGCTGACATACTTTAAGGAAGGATATTATAAAACAATCCGTTTTGATCTGTATGCTAATAAATTCAGATCAAACTGGTAATTACTTGTGATGCTCCTGGCCAAAGGATAATCTAAGTCGCTCCATAACATAATAAGTAGCTGGACAAAAACTTGCATTTTTTAGTGTCAGGGACGGCCTCTTTAATAACACATCTTCATTAGTATAAGGGAATCGGGCGCAGTCTGATGGTCGCACGTCATAAATACTGCAGGTATTATCCTGTTCTAAAAAAGTGCAAGGAGTTGATTTAACCACATAATCCCCCTCCTCATCCAAACGCAGATACTGATCAATAAATGCACTCTCCCTCATGCCGAGATGCCTGCTAATTCGCTTTATGTCTGGAGTCTTGAACCTTGGTGAATAGTTCTTACAGCAATTGGCACAGGAGAGGCAATCTACTTTTTCAAAAGCAGCCTTATGCAAATCAGGCAATGATTTCAGCAGCTTATTCTTGTCGCCGCGCTGCAAAAGACTTTTATATTGTTTTTGATGTGCAGACGATTTTTTATCCCAGTTATGCAGTAAATCCTCTTCCATAGCAGAACACAAATGTAATGCAGTTTACTGTGGAAATTCAAGTCCACATAGTTTCCCCAAGACCCAACAACTGAACAGCCATATTGCTTCAGCCTTTAACTTTGCAGCTCCTGCTTTCAAAGGGGTAAAACGATTGTGCAAATTATTAAACAGATCGAAAATCAACACATAATGAATTTACTGGAAAAAGTTAATGAGGATTTCAGCAAAAGACACATAGGTACAAAAGGAAACGAAGCTGCGCTGCTTAATAAAACAGGCGTGCATTCCATTGGAGAATTGATTGACAAAACCATACCGGCAAGTATCCGTCTGACAGGAGAGCTTCCTATACCCCCCGCCATGAGCGAAGCAGATCTGCTGGAACATTTAAAAGAATTGGCTGCTCAAAATGAAGTCTTTAAATCCTTCATCGGCTTAGGTTATTATGATACAATTACTCCATCCGTTATCCTCAGAAATATTTTTGAAAATCCGGGCTGGTACACCCAATACACCCCCTATCAGGCAGAAATAGCACAGGGGCGCCTGGAAAGCTTACTGAATTTCCAAACCATGGTGAGTGATCTCACCGCACTGCCTATTGCCAACGCATCCTTGCTCGATGAGGCTACGGCAGCAGCGGAAGCCATGAGCATGTTCTACCACCAGGCTAACAAAACTGATAAAGCAGAAAAAACAAAGTTTTTTGCAGATGATTCTGTTTTCCCCCAAACGCTGGAGTTATTGTTGACCAGAGCAGAACCTCTCAACATTGAGATCGTAACAGGCAATTATCAAACTGCAAATATTGACAGCTCCTACTTCGGTGCGATCATACAATACCCCGGACAAACCGGTTCCATTGAGGACTATACCCTTTTCATAGAAAAAATGCATAGTGTTGACGGATACGTAGCCATGGCTACAGATCTGCTTGCACTCACGCTGCTGACGCCTCCCGGTGAATTGGGTGCTGATGTCGCTCTCGGTTCCGCACAGCGTTTTGGTGTACCCATGGGCTATGGAGGTCCGCATGCCGCCTTCTTCTGTGCTAAAGATGAATTCAAGCGCTCTATGCCCGGGCGCATCATCGGCATCAGCGTAGATGCACAAGGCAACCGCGCGTTACGGATGGCATTACAAACACGCGAGCAGCATATCAAACGTGAGAAAGCCACTTCCAATATTTGCACGGCGCAGGCATTACTGGCAAATATGGCAGCCATGTATGCCGTTTATCACGGACCGCAGGGACTCAAAGAAATTGCGGAACGTGTTGCCCTGCTCACCCATGCTACCGCTGATGCACTCAAAGCCCATGGATTTGAATTACAATATGAAAACTTCTTTGATACCATCAGCGTAAAAGTAAAAGACAGCAAAGCAATACAGCAAAAATCAATTGCAAAAAAAATAAACCTGCGCATCACCGATGCTCAAACTATCGGCATCTCCTTTGATGAAACAAAGAAACCTGAAGATATTTACGATGTACTCTCCTGCTTTGTGGAAGATGCGCCGCTTGGATTTGCACTGGATGAAAATCTGATCTATGAGCATATCCCTTCCACACTTATCAGAAAAACAGGCTATTTATCTCACCCTAATTTCAATAGGCATCATAGCGAAAGCAGAATGATGCGTTATATCAAACACCTTGAAAATAAAGATCTTTCCCTCAACACTTCCATGATTTCACTGGGAAGCTGCACGATGAAACTCAACGCTGCCACCGAAATGATTCCGGTAAGCTGGGAAGGTTTTTCAAAACTGCATCCCTTTGCGCCTGCAGAACAAACAAAGGGATACGAACAGATTATTCGTGAGCTCGAACAATATTTAAATATCATCACCGGCTTCGATGCCTGCTCTATGCAACCCAACAGTGGTGCTCAGGGAGAATACGCCGGTTTGTTAACTATCCGCAATTATCATATCGCTAATGGCGATCAACATAGAAATATCATACTGATTCCCATTTCTGCCCATGGCACCAACCCGGCCAGTGCTGTAATGGCAGGCATGAAAGTGGTGGTCGTAAAAGCGCTGGAGAATGGATATATCGATGTAGAAGATTTTAAAGCGAAAGCAACAGAGCACGCAGCCAATCTTGCCGGCACGATGATTACTTATCCAAGCACCTATGGCATCTTTGAAGAAAGTGTAAAAGAAATTTGTGATATCGTTCATCAGTATGGCGGACAGGTATACATGGATGGCGCCAATATGAACGCGCAGGTGGGACTTACTTCCCCCGGCATGATTGGTGCCGATGTATGTCACTTGAATTTACATAAAACATTTGCCATCCCTCACGGAGGCGGTGGCCCCGGCATGGGACCTATCTGTGTGCGCAAACATCTGGCGCCGCACTTACCAGGACATTTTATGCTGCAAGGCAGCACAAAGAAAGGAGCCGTTAGTGCGGCGCCTTATGGAAGTGCATCCATACTGCTCATCAGCTATGCTTATATCCGCTTACTCGGTGCAAAAGGTATTAAGGAAGCAACCGAGTATGCCATCCTCAATGCAAACTACATGAAAGCCCGGCTGGAAAAAGATTATGAAATACTATATACAGGCTCAAACGGGACATGCGCACACGAATTCATCGTTGACCTGCGCCCATTCAAAACAAGTGCCGGCATCGAAGCAGAAGATGTGGCAAAACGCCTTATGGACTATGGTTTTCACGCACCTACCATGAGCTTCCCCGTGCCCGGTACCATCATGATCGAACCAACAGAAAGTGAAGATAAAGATGAGCTGGATCGCTTTTGCGATGCACTGCTCAATATACGTGATGAAATACGGGCTATTGAAGAAGGCAAAGTAGACAAACAGGATAATCCTTTAAAAAATGCACCGCATACACAACAAATGGTAATCGCAGACGAATGGACGCACCCTTACAGCAGAAAAGAAGCCGCTTACCCTCTGTACTATACAACACAAAATAAATTCTGGCCGAGTGTAGCGCGTGTAAACAATACGCAAGGAGACCGGAATTTAATTTGCACCTGTGAGCCGGTAAGTAGTTATGCGTAATATGATATCTGATTATGATAAAAATTCTTCACTTAGCAGACTTGCATCTTGGGCTGGAGTTCAGCAGATATCCTTCCATCGCTGCACTGTTGAAAGAAGAGAGACTTCGTGCATTACGTAATTATATAGAGAGAGCCAATCAGGAAAAAGCAGATATTATTGTAGTGGCCGGAGACCTGTTCGATAAATTAACAGTCTCCCAAAAACTTGTCAAAGAAACAAAATCTATCCTGGCTCTTTTCCATGGAGAAACCATCGTTATTCCGGGAAATCATGATTGGTATAACCGTTCTGCCAACGATAATAAAATATGGGAATGGTTCCTCGAAGCACCCGGCAACAATGTTCATCTGCTCAACGAATGGCGACCCTATCCGTTTCAACTATCTGAGCATAAAATCATTTTCTATCCCTGCGGTTGTCATCAGAAACACAGCAATGACCACCTCATTGGATGGGTAAAAGATGAAATCAAATCCAACGAAGCAATTCATATTGGCATTGCACACGGCAATGTAGAAGGTTATGGCCTCGATGAAGAGGGCAACTATTTCAATATGCGTACTGATGAGTTGAAAGCAGCAGGCGTTGATTGCTGGTTGCTGGGACATATACATGCCCCCTATCCCAAAACAGAGATTGCAGTTGACGAAGTATTCTTCTTTGCAGGCAATCACTGCTCAGACAGTTGGAAAGCAGAAAGAGCCGGAGGTGCATGGTTGATTGAAATCGATGCACAAAAAAAATTGAAAGCCACCCGATGGCACCATCAGGGCATCTGCTTTCGCGACAGAATGTATACAATCAACAATGTTCATGAAGCAAATAGTATGCTCTCGGAAATAAAGAATATGATAGCCGAACAGACAGTTCTGAGAATATATTTGAACGGATCATTAACTGAAGATGAACTTAATATTTTGACTGCCGATTTCAAATCCCATACGGAAGGGTTTCTCTATATCGAACCCTACTGGAATATGACTCTCAAAATTACCAGTGACGAAATCGACAAATTATATGTAAACGGAAGTATACCCCATACCCTACTAAAGGAGTTGTCCAAAAAAGAAGAAGATATACTTGCTATGCAACTGGCTTATGAAACCATAAAATCCATTACCCCATGATGCTTCATTCCATACGGTTGCATCCATTTGCCGGAACATCTGATCAAACCTTTTCGTTCAACAGCGGGTTAAACGTTATTTATGGGCCTAATGAATTTGGCAAAAGTACCATGGTGCACGCACTTCACCATGTATTGTTTTCTCCTACCCAGCTTAGTCCAAAAAAAATGGAGGAGCTGTTAAAAAATATTAAACCCCTGAATGGCAGTGACACAGTTTGTATCACCTTACAATTTTCTTTAGGAACTGACACATATACCTTAGAAAAAAATTGGGGAGCTACCGCATCATCCAGACTCATCAAATCGGACGGCGCCATCATAACTGATAGCAGCAAAATACAGGAACAAATTTTGCATATGCTTCCGGCCAATGAAGCAGTCACCAAACAAATTATGATTGCCAATCAATCAGAATTGGCTGAAGCTGTCAGAAACATGAGCACAGATGTACAAAGCTCACTATCAGAAAAACTCAGAGGAGCCGTTATTCACGGAGGAGGAATCAATGGTACTTTACTGCAACAAGAAATTGAAAATAAAGTCAAAGAATACTTTAAGAGATGGGATATGTTAGCAATGATGCCGGAAGGCGGCTCCAACAGAGGTATTCATAATCCATGGCAAAAAGATAAGGGGCTTATTCTTGAAGCCTGGTATGCATGGGAGAAAGCAAAGCTTGTGGAAAAAGAAACAAAAGATTTTGAAGAAGAAAATAATCGGATCCAAGCCGAGCTTAATCAAGAAAATGAAAGTTTAAAAAAAAATATTGCTTTTTTAGATAAGTACAAAAAGCCATATGACGAGACCAACAAACGTATTACACTGGAAGCAGATAAGTTTAAATATGAAAGTGCTTTAAAGGAATTCTCTAAAGACGCATTAGAATGGCCGAAAAAACAATCCGATAAAGAAGCAAAAGAAAAGAGTCTCAAACAAGCTGAAAATGAATTAACCGAAATTGATGAAGAATTTAAAATCGCTGAAAAAAAGAAAAACACATCTAGTGATATCAGCAAGCTGAACAATGCACGAAAACTGCTGCAAGAGATTGCCGACAAAGAAGAAGCGTTAAATAGGCTCCCTTCTGTACAACAAGACGATTTGAAAAACATTCACTTACTGCAAGCAGAACTGCTTCGTTGCCGCTCACTTATAGAAGGACAAAAATTATTACTCACCTTGCGAAGCGATGTAGAAGGATCCATTCACATTAACCATAGCGGGAATCAATCAGAAACCCTTTCACTGAACAGAGGGCAAATGATTGAAAGAAATATCAATGGCATCATCGAATGGGAATGGAATGGTATACAATTTACATTGCAGTCAACCAATGAAGATATCGAAACACTGAAAAAATCTTTGGAAGACACAGAATCAGCCATTAAAATCATATTAAACAAATACGAAACAGCGACGATAAACGACTTATTGAGTGCATCAGAAGAACATAAGAAAATCGCAGACTTCATCAAAGAAAGGAAATCTAATCTAAATACACTTTTAGGAAAAGAAAACCTGCAAGCACTGGAGCTACGTTGCCAGGATGCTGAAAAACTACCTGATACAAGAGATTATGTGTTATTAAATAAACTTAAATACGAAAAGATTCAGCAAATCGCTGACATAAAAGCAGGACTTTTTCAATTAAACGAAGATATCCGGAAGCTGGAAGAAAAACATGGATCAATTGAAAATCTGGATCAAAGGAGATTAAATGGAATGGCAGAAGTGTCATACAAAAATCAGGAAATTGAAAAGCTCAGTAAAGTTCCTGATGAATATACTACTTCGGAAGCATTCAGTGAAGACTACAAAATACATTTGTCTGACAGAGAAGAGCAAACTAATCTCAAGCATCAACTCGAAATGGCTTTAAGCAATTTACGGCCTCCTGATTTCTCGCTTCAGGACGCTACTGAGTTGAAAATAATTGCAGAGAAAAAATTCCAACAAAAAGTTAAAGAGGGGCTCGCTTATATACGCATAGAGGAAGTTCTTAATAATATGCTGGAAGCTGCAAATGATAATGCATTTTTACCACTGCATCAACTTACTGAAAAATATTTAAACCAACTTTCACGAGGCCGGTTTAATCACATCCCTTTTGATACTACTCAACCACAGGAACTAACCGGACCTGGCCTACGTATTCCTGTCACCCATTTGAGTAAAGGAACAAAAGATTTATTGGCACTTGCTTTTCGTCTGGCAGCAGCAGATATCTATCTGGAAAACAGCAGTGGATTTATAGTGATGGATGATCCGCTAGTAGATATGGATAAGGGACGAAGATCAGCCTCTGCTGAAGTATTGCGCAACTTCGCCCAACATCATCAAACCATATTGCTGACATGTCATGAAGAACATGTTACGCTTTTATGCTGATATATCATTAGCTATATTTTACAAGATATTACTTCCCGATACAGAACATTAAAACCCTTACTGGTAAAGGGTTTCAGCCGCGAGGTACAAATAGGGCACAAAAAATAAAAAATATAACAGAAAGAATGGGTATACTCCTTTGTATAAAACCATAGTGTATTTACCCTTAATTATTACAAAAACGAGACAAATTTACCGCCAATATGTTACATGATTCCTGATTAATTGCCCTAACTCTGTTACATATTCAATAGGGCAATCATTCAAGAATTAATAAAATTACTGGGATACTCTCTTTTTTCAGCAACAGGGTTTATCATTCATTATGTAGAAGCTCATTCTGAACCAATAAATCCTTCTATTCCTCCAACAATAAAATCTGTTCTTTTTTGTTCGGTATAATCCAGATTGGCACTTATCCATTCATACAAAAAATCTTTCTGTGAAATTTTCTGAAATTCATTTTTCAGATATGCTCTCAAATGGGTTGGAGCTTTTTCTATTTCATCCCAAATAGCATTTCTATTGTTCAATACATAGACTATATCCTCAAAATCTGAACTCATACGACCATCTCCACCGCCTCTACCCTTAAATGCTTCCATTTTAGAAGCTAAAAAGTAAACTGGTTCGAGTAGTTTAATACTAAGGCCTTCACTTAATTGCCATTCCATTGGCTTACTAAAACCCTCTTCATACCATTTGTTGGTAAATCCAAGAACGTTGCTGCTTGTTGGCATTACATCAACTATGATTCCATGAATTTTGAAGCGACAAATTATCCCAGATTCCTGCTCATTGACAAATCCTTTCTTACGCAATTGCTCTTCAATATCTGCATATCCCGAATAATGGATCAACTCAACTAAAATATCAACATCATCTGTTGGTCTTACTTCGCTAGCCGGTCTGTCCGTATATAAAGAAACCGTAGCACCACCAACAAAAAGGACTGAATGAGTCATTTCGCCCAATGCCTCACAAACTACTTTTATTCTTGTGATATTTTGATGGTGACTCATGACAATATTTCTTTTTCAAGTTCTTTGACTGCTAATTTTTTTTCACGGGCACGTCCTACGCGAATAACGTCTATACAGGCAAGCCATTTATATAGCTGTTCATCTTTACCAACAGCTAGAGTTGCTCCCGAATAAAGTGGTGCAATAGATAATCCTCGGGTAGTTCCCTTATCGTATGGCCAAACATAGTCCAATTCTGCCGTAATACGATTTTTGAAGAAAGGATGAGAATGGCCTGTTGGGATTCCTGTAACCAATGTACCCGGAACCTGAGGAAAAACATAATGTAAACCGTACTGAATAAATTCAAGTAACGATTGACGATGAACCTTACGCCTGCGCTCGTCAATCAGTCCTGCAATATGACTGCGGTGGAGGGATTCTGAAACTTCCGATACACTTATAGACAATTCACTGGCCAGATCTCGATATTGCCAATCTTTTTTATCATATATCAGTAATTTAAGGAGGATAACGATATCCTGCGGTCGCATACCATTATGTGTTTTCATTACACAAATATAATCCATTGTTCGCGAATTGCAAACAGCGAAATTTTAAAATTTTTATATACTTTAGTACTTAAAAAAGTGGGGGATTTTGAATAGAAACATGCGTTAAAAAAAGAAAAGAATTTTAACATAAAAACCCTTGCAATATATTGTTTTTCAATCACTTACATCATTTGCCGATACAGAACTTACTAAAAATATAATCCAGCCGATCTTCATTGGTGATCTCTCCTGTTATCTCCCCTAAATAATGCAAGCATCTTCGAATATCTAAAGCCAGTAAATCTCCTGGCAACTGATTGTCCATGCCTTTTAAAATTTCTTCCAAAGTGCCAGCCACTTGCTGCAGGGCTTCATAATGACGAGCATTGGTAACAATAGAACTTTCCGTTTCTACAGTTCCCTGCAACACTTTATCCACCAACCGCTGCTTCAATAAGTCAATATGCAAACCTGCTTTTGCAGATATAAACAATATATCATCACCGGAAAATTTCTTTACTAAATAATCCTCTCCTGTTCTGTCCGACTTATTGCCCACCGCAATACATTGTGTATTCTGTTCTTTGACCAGCAAGATGGCTGCTTCCAGTTCTGCTTGCGACATTTCCTCTACGTCAAACAAATACAAAACCAGATCAGCTGTTTTCATTTTCTCCAGACTCTTTTCCACGCCAATCACTTCAATCACATCTTTACTTTCTCTGATACCGGCCGTATCGATCAATCGAAATAAAATCCCATCTATATTCAACACTTCTTCAATTGTATCTCTTGTCGTTCCGGCAATATCACTTACAATGGCTCTGTTTTCTTTTAATAAAGCATTCAGCAAAGTGGATTTACCGGCATTGGGCTTCCCCACAATCGCTACGCTTACACCATTCTTGATTACATTGCCCAATTTAAAAGACTCCAGCAATACACGCACCACGCGCTGTGCTTCACGGATCAACGCATATAATTTAGTCCGGTCTGCAAACTCCACATCTTCCTGAGAAAAATCCAATTCCAGTTCAATGAGTGCAGAGAACTGAATCAACTGATCTCTTAAGTTTTTCAATACACTTGAAAAACCTCCCCTGATATTATGCAATGCTGCATTCTTGCTTGATTCGGTATTACTTGCAATTAAATCTGCTACGGCTTCTGCCTGTGTTAAATCAAGTTTACCTTTTAAGAAAGCGCGTAAGGTAAACTCTCCCGGTTTTGCCAATCGTGCACCAGATTTTATGATTGCATTCATCACCTGCTCAAGTATATAGGAGGATCCGTGGCAGCTGATTTCGACTACATCTTCACCGGTATAACTTTTGGGATTTTTATATAAAGAAATCACTACTTCATCCAGCACCCTTGTATCTTCTTTCAATAAACCTACATGAAGCGTATGTGAAGCCTGTTGGGCAAGATCTTTAGAAGGGAAATGATTATTGACAATATCGATGGCTTTACTGCCACTCAAACGAATCACACCAATGGCTCCTACTCCATTAGGAGTAGCAAGTGCCACTATCGTATCATCCCAATTTGTAAATTTTCCCAACATGATGCAAAGGTAAAGAAGGTTAAATGCGCCATGCAATTAAAATATGAATCATTTGTTGTCGGTTGACTGTTGGAGGTTACCGTTAAATTTAACCGACAACCGATAACCACAACCGTCAACAAACTTTAAGTTTTGACCTTAGACTTCATCTTATTCTTCTACAAAAAATCCCCGCTGGAAATCCAACGGGGATGGTTGCTTGTATAATCCTTCTTGATAAAGGTCAAAATTATTCGTCGGGCAGACGGAATGTAATTTTCTGACGACGCCATGCTTTTACCTGACGACCATTCTGGATGGCAGGCACCCATTTTGGACCTTTTTTAATTGCATCAGTAGCCACACGTGCCAAAACAGAACCTTTCATATTCATCGCCTCTACACTACTTACATTCCCTTCTTTATCCACAATGAATTGTACTTCTACTGTTCCGGCTTGTCCGTCGTCAACTAAATCATCAATAGAACGCATAATGGCATTGTACACATACTTATTCCATTTATCTTCTCCACCGGGGAACTGAGCTTCCACTTCCACTTTGGTGAAAATCTGATTGTCATCAACAGGAGCTTCCACTACTTTGGTTTCCTCTTCTACTTTTGGAGGATTCACAACTTCTGGATCCTTTAAACCTTCCTGATCAATCTTACCTACATTGGTAATCTCTTCCTGCTCCTTCACTTCTTTCTCTTCTTCAAATTTTTCATCTTCCACGATTTTCGGAGGAGTGAATTTGGTGATCTCGATTTTGGGCGGTTCTTGCTTTGGCGGAGGAGGTGGCGGGGGCTCCACTTTCACTTCCTCTTCCTGCTTAATATCCGTAAGCGTCACTTCCTGCACTTTTACTTTTGAGCTATCTGTTTCGCTGATTTTATTGCTTACAAAAGCAATAATAAAAATCAGCAATAATGCAGCCATCGTTACTAGCAACGCAAACTGCAAACGCTTCTGATAGTTTTTTCTTAATTCATAAGCTCCGTATGATTTGTTTCTGCCTTCAAACAGCAAATCCAAAAAATCGGAACCTAATATTTTGTTTACTTCCATTTGTTATTGAAGTTTTTCTTTTAAAAACGTTTTTTGGGCATCATTATTGGCCACCTTCAGTAATGCGAATCAAATCCTGCTCTCCCTGTGATATATCTACCATGGCATATCTTCTGATATCCGCAATGGTCATTTCATCCAGTACATCCACCACATTTTTATAATTCGCCAACTCGTTAGGTTTAATAATTACCACTAAATCCTTTTCGCTAGTCCTGGCTTTCTTATCAAGAATCACCGACCTTAAATCTTTAAAGTTGGTTGACTTGAAATTTGAACCATCAGGCAATAATTGCCCTTCGTAGTAGTAAATATGATTTTCCTTACTCAGCATGATCGTGAAGGCTCCCGAAGCTTTAGCCTGCGTTTGCTCTTCTTCCTTTGCCGTATCATCTGGCACATTCAGCTTGAACGCCTTCGGAGAACTCATAGTCGTCGTGAATATGAAGAAGGTGATCAACAAAAAGCCCAGATCCACCATCGGTGTCATATCTACTCTAGCGGCAGCTTTCTTTTGTTTTTTGACGCCCGGGCCTTTCTTGCCGTGGCCCTGCGACGAACTATCTATATCTGCTCCCATAATTCAATGATTTAGGAATGCACAATTTTATTTTCTTAACTCATCCTGCTTTTTTGAAAGGGGTGTTCCGGAAGGTACCGGCTCCAAAGCCGTTACCAACTTGAAAGTAAACACTCCGTTCTTTTTAAAAGCCGTCAGAATATTTTTAAACTCAGGATAATGAGCGCTATTATCTCCATTCAGCATTACATTGGCAGGCTTTCTCCCTCCACTACCAGTT
>JBKDRQ010000258.1:0-2519 GCA_046341135.1 Bacteroidota bacterium | reverse complement strand
TCAGCATGATCACTTATAACGAAACCTGTATCAGCTGGATTTCGTTTAACTTGTCCTCTTATTTGCATCCAACCGCTGCATACCGCCGTTCTGTAGGGACTAAAATTTTTCAACCAGGGGCTCTCCAAAGTAGAGACAGGTGCAATAATTACCGCATTTTTTATGGAGAATTTTGATGTTTCTGCATTCAGCTTAGTTACCATAGGCAGATTAATGCCTGCGTCAGTCAATGTCTGATGAATATTCCATACTGATCCATGAACATATATCTGGTCTGATATTTTGGAAGCAGCATGCGTCATTCGTTGCGCTTTACCCAGACTATAGGCAAACAAAACGGAATTATACCCTTCTGATTGATTTTGCATAATCCAATGCTGTACCTCCTGATATTGTTCTTCCTGTATTTTCCATTGATATATCGGTAATCCGAAAGTGGATTCGGTAATGAATGTATGACACTTCACAGGTTCAAAACTGCCACTCAATCCATCATCATAAGTTTTGTAATCACCACTTACTACCCATATTTCTCCCTGATATTCCAGCCGGATCTGAGAGGAGCCAATTACATGTCCTGCGGGATGTAAAGAAATTTTCACGCCGTTGATATAAACGGATTCATTCCACTCCATACTTTCGTAATGATAGTTGCCTAATCTGGCTTTTAATATGGGTTTTGTGAAATGATGACTTAAATATGAGCCGTGTCCGGCTTTTGCATGATCACTATGTGCATGGGTAATAATGGCTTTATCCACAGGTCTCCAGGGGTCAATAAAAAAATTGCCCTGAGCACAAAAAATGCCTTTTTCTGTGAGTTCAAGCAGTGCCATTGTTTGTTGATTTAGCCCCCCTTTGTTTTCTGCATCTGTCGCTGCAATACATCACCTGATCCCAAACCTTTTCCCATTTTTTTCGCCAGGTGAAAGGCCTGTGACAAGATTTACATTGTTTTACAGGTAAGAATGATTTTTTGTAAGGCATCCATAATCAACAAAAAATAACTAAAAAGGGTTTAGAACTTTCCCATTTTTACAGATATACCATTTGATTTCTTGATGATGTATACATTTTTGTTTTCAAAGTAATCCGGACGGGGGCCTTTGTTTAGAAAAACGGGCTGGATATTGTATTCAATAAGTTTTTGATAAGTCGTGTCGTTTAACTGATTAATAAAATCATTTTTATGATGTATTAATAGTGGAATAAAATTAATTGCGACATCATAACCTCTGAAAGATATATCTGAAGCTTTACCCTCGGTTTTAGTAAGAAATATTTTTTGGAAATTTACAAATTCACTACTCCCGTCATTGTAAAAAGAGGTAGAGTAATATATCGTCTTATCCTTGTGTTTAGGTAGTTGTAATTCTTTCATGGTTTCCCAGTTGGGAGGTCCGATATACTGGATTTTATATGTTTTCAAGGATGAAGAGGTGTTTAGACATTGTATCGCTAAGTTTTCGTCAAACGATCCGCACATAATGATATTTTGTCTTGTAGAATCAAGCAAATCCACTATGTCCTCTGTCTTAAAACTGTCACTGGCAATATGCTGCGACCAGTTTAAATATTTTTTACCTGTCTTTGTACGATTATATATTTCCAGGTGATTTTTAATTTTTTCATCCTGTATGCCCTTTTTTTGTAACAATATCAGGTTGGATTTTTTTTGATACTGCAATAAAAACTGAATCAATGCATTGCAATGGGCACTGATGGTGGGATTGAGCAATATGGTAAAAGGATTTTGGGTAATGCCCCCATCGTTTGGAAATGTAGCAGACAGGAAAGGAATCTGGTATTGCAAAGCGATGGCTGACAGTTGACGGTAATCATTGCCTGTCACTGCACCAATAATCAGGCTAATTGAATCAAAAATCTTTTCTTTTTTTAAAGATGAAATATTGAGCCGGCTATCTCTAAGGTCATATAAGCGTACTTCTACATTTTCGGCTTCCGGAATGGTGTCTAAGGCAAGAAGCAAACCTTCTGTGAAGTCAAGTCCGGGAAGCATATACTTAGGCATTTGTAAATCATGCTTATAAAGCCCGTCTTTGGTAAAAGCTGAATCCAGATAAAGTTGTGCAAACACAGCTATGCGCAGAGGTTTTACATCACTGCTGTTTTGTGATTTGGCAACTGTAATGAACAATAATGATATTGCAAAAAGAAGCCCTTTTATTTGCATGCTTCTAATTTTATTATTCCCATTCAATAGTAGCAGGCGGCTTGCTGCTGATATCATAAACCACCCGATTTATTCCTTTTACTTTATTGATAATTTCATTGGAAATTTTTGCCAATACATCGTATGGAATGTGCGACCAATCGGCCGTCATACCATCTACACTGGTTACCGCACGAAGTGCCAAAGTAAACTCATACGTTCTTTCATCTCCCATAACACCTACACTTTGTACAGGTAGCAGGATAGCGCCGGCTTGCCATACTTTCTCGTATAAACCATGACTTTTCAATCCATGAATGAAAAGATGATCTGCTTCCTGTAGTAG
>JBKDRQ010000257.1:0-3116 GCA_046341135.1 Bacteroidota bacterium | reverse complement strand
TTATTACAGAGTATGATATTGAAGAAAGTTGTTCGCTGATTTCGCCCGCATCTTACTATGCAGTTAGACTGCACCGCCAACCCTCAACTGCCAACTTACAAAAGTTTTATCCTTTCTTCTCCTCCAACACCATTTCTTCTCTTAATGATTTTGCATAAGCAGAAAAATCTTTGGCCTGCTGCAGATACTCATTAGCAAATGCTTCTGAAGGAGCGATATCATTCATGCGTAATACCTGTACTTTAAAGCTTTCTGCCGCTTTATATAGTCCTGCTTGCGTAAAGGTTTTATCGAAATCATTCAGGATGCCATGTTGTGTATTACACTGTACGCCCTTTTGTAATAACAATCCTTTTGCTGCATGTACCTGCGCTGAGTAAGCATGATAGATACCGTCTGCCCAAGATTTATTGGAGAGGCACTCAATGGCATGAGCTATTTTTTCTTCTGCTTCGAGGAATAAGGTAGCCACTAAATCAATCATCACACCGGCACATTCACCTACGCCAATGGCTGTAGCAAATTTATCCTGCTGTCCCCAGTCGATATAATCTTCATCTAAAATGGATTCCAGATCTGCCAGTGGTTTCAATAATTCGTAGTAATAACGATCTCCTTTTTCGGCACTATAATCGAGAAATGATTTGCCTTTTGCATTGGCTTCGTAATCATTCAGAATATAACGCAACACTTCAGGAGCGCGCTTGCTGGGAACTTTAATGACTTTATCAGCGATTCTGCCGGCGCCATCGCCCAACACACCACCGCCCACTAATACTTGCACCGCAGGGAGTACCTGACCTTTTGCTTTCAGTGAACTTCCGTGAAAACCAATAGAAGCCATACCGTGCTGACCGCAACTATTCATACAGCCGCTGATTTTAATTTGCAGCTCTTTATTATTTAGGTATTGAGGATATTCATCTTCGATTACTTCAGATAAAGCCAGCGCTGTTGCTGTGCTGTTACTGATACCCAGATTACAAGTATCAGTACCCGGACAAGCCGTAATATCTGCAGTACTTCCAAAACCTGCTGCAGCGAATCCTTCAGACTCCAGTACAGCATATACGTATTCCAGGTGCTCAGGTTTGATAAAACGGAATTGTAAACCCTGATTTACCGTTACGCGCACATCATCTCCAATAACATCTTTGAGTTGATCCATCAAACGGCGACTGCTGTCGGAGCTGATGTTTCCATTGGGGACACGAACATATACTGCCACATATCCATCTTGTTTTTGAGGGATGACGTTGGTATTTTTCCAGAGTTCAAATCTTAAAGGATCTTTTGCTTTCAGATCGCTGCTAAGTTGATAAGATGGCAGGGCTGCAGGTTCGAATGCAGCTGCATCAACAGCATAACGTTGATGTGTAAGTGCATTTTGTTCAGCAGCTACGAGTTCATTGAATGCATCAATACCAATTTTTTGAACTAAGAATTTTATTCTCGCTTTGTGTCTGCTGTTTCTTTCGCCATGGCGGTCGAATACGCGCAATACTGCTTCAAGATAGGGGATGAGTAAATCCTCTTCCAAAAATTCGTGGGTAACAATGGCCAGATGAGGCTGAGCACCGAGTCCACCTGCAACCAATACTTTGAAACCTCTTACTTCTTTACCATCAATGTTTTTGATTTTCGGAATAACCCCTAAATCATGCATGAAAGTGAGCGCTGTATCCTTATCGGTGTTACTGAAGGCAATTTTGAATTTACGTCCCATCTCCTGACAAACGGGTTTGCGCAGGAAATATTCGAACATGGCATGTGCATAGGGCGTAATATCGAATGGCTCCTCTGCGTCAATACCGGCTGTATCAGAAGCGGTGATATTTCTAACGGTATTACCGCAAGCTTCGCGTAAGGTTACATTGTCTTTTTCCAGTTCAGCCCACAATTGAGGTGTGCGATCCAGACTCACATAGTGTATTTGAATATCCTGACGGGTGGTGAGGTGCAGGTTGCCGGTAGAATATTCATCAGAAACAGCCGCAATTCTGTTCCATTGTGCCAGGGTCATTTTCCCATAGGGTAATTTGATACGCACCATTTGTACGCCTTGCTGACGCTGTCCGTATACACCACGCGCCAGACGCAGACTGCGGAACTTTTCCTCCGGCATGGTGCCCTCGCGGAAGGCGCGGATTTTCTGCTCTAATTCAATAATATCTCTCTCTATAATGGGATTTTCTAATTCTGTGCGAAAACTTTGCATGATTTATCGTATTTCGATTGGTAAAAATTCTATGTAATTTATAGACTTTGCAAATGTAGGTTCAAATGGGAAAAATAACAAATGAAAAAAGGTTGGAAGTTGTAAGTTTTCAGTTGTTAGTTTTTTTAAAAAATCTTATCAAAAAAGTCTACTTACATGGTAGAATGATATATCTTTGCGTCCCAATTTATGTTTGATTTTCAATCATATTTCCAGAAGTCACTCGAGCAATTGCGTGAGGAGGGCAGGTATCGTTACTTTTTAAACGTCAATAAAAGCGCCCGCCACTTTCCGCATTTATATTATGAAAAAAAAGGAGAAACGAAAAGAGCTATCAATTTCTGCAGTAATGATTACCTGGGTATGAGTGTGGAGGAAGAAGTGATTGGTAAATTGTCATACATCCTGCATCATAGTGGAACGGGCAGCAGCGGTACCCGAAATATTTCCGGTACTACACAACAACATCAATCACTCGAAAAAACATTAGCTGTCTGGCATAACAAAGAAGGAGCCTTATTATTTGGGGGAGCTTATCTCGCCAATGTAACGGCTTTACAAACGATCGGCCGAAAAATACCGGATTTGATTTTTATTTCGGATGAACGAAACCATGCTTCCATCATTGAAGGGATGCGGGCGGCAGGTAATGAAAAAAAGATGTTCAGACATAATGATGTGCAACATCTTGCTGATATACTGGCATCACTACCTGTTGAACTCCCCAAAATGGTGGTTTTTGAATCGGTGTATAGCATGAATGGCTCGGTAGCGCCGGTGAAAGAAATCATTCAGCTCGCAAAAAAATATAATGCACTCACCTATATTGATGAAGTACACGCGATTGGTTTGTATGGAGAAACAGGTGCAGGTGTCTGTGAAAATGAAGGGTTACTAA
>JBKDRQ010000256.1:0-12422 GCA_046341135.1 Bacteroidota bacterium | reverse complement strand
CATCATTATCATGTTCAAAATCAGTCAGTGTTCCGGAAGCTAATGCTGTCCCTAAACCCGCTTTTTCTACTGCTTTTTTCAGCAAAGAAAAATTGGGATCAGCGTTTACAATTTCGGTGATATTCTTTCCAGTAGTGGCAGGTTGCTCATCCTTCTTACAAGAAGTAAAGATTCCGGCAAACAGCAGTATTAGAACTGCATTGAGAAAATTAAGTTTCATCTTTTTCATCGTTAAAACGTTTATTGTTTATGTTATCTATGCTAAACAAAGCTATATGCAAATGGTTCAAAAAACGCTTGAGTTTTTACATGTTTTCACAAATGATTGATTTTTAACAGGATTATGCTTTTGTTGAAAGAGAAAAGAAGTTCTGTTCCTCCATCATTTGTACTTCGCATAATATTGATTAGTCTGCGCCTTATTTTTACAAATTATTGAACAACGATGTATACAAAAGACCAAATTCAGCTATTTCAAACGAAAACCATAAATCTCCTTCAGGATATAGACCAAGCTCAGCTGCAAATCGAACAAATAAATTCCTTAAGAGAAATTATCAAATTCCATGAATACAGATATTACATATTAAACGATCCGCTGATCAGTGATTTTGAATATGATAAACTCTATAAAGCATTGGAGCAGCTCGAACAAGAAAACCCTGAAACCACCACCCCCGACTCTCCCACACAGAGAGTAGCTAAAGGCCTGGGAAACGATTTTCAAAAGGTGCAACACCTAGTTCCCATGCTCAGTCTGGAGAATTCCTATAATGAAGAAGATTTGAGAGACTGGGATCGCAAGACGAGAGAATCAACAGGTTTAGAAGAAATAATTTATTGTATTGAACCCAAGTTTGATGGTGCCAGCATTTCTCTGGTATATGAAAATGATTTACTGGTGCGGGCAGCTACCCGCGGGGATGGGATAGAAGGAGAAGATATCTCAACCAATATTCGTCAGATTCACACGATCCCGTTATCGGCACCCTTTAGCAAATATGGCATAAAACAAATTGAAATCAGAGGGGAAGTGCTAATGAATAAAGAAAAATTTGCTGCCTTCAATCGCCTACTGGAAGAAGACAATCTCCCTCCACTTGCCAATCCACGCAACGCAGCGAGTGGTACTCTTCGACTGAAAGACCCAAAAGAAGTAGCAAAAAGAAATTTGGAAGCCTTTGTGTATCATATAGGCTATGTAAACATGGAACCGGAGATAACTCCTCCCCCCACCCACAGCACCTCCCTCAATTTATTGTGGGAACTAGGTTTCAGAAGTCCAAATCAGGAAAAACAAGTCATAAAAGGTATTGATGGTATTATCGAAGCATGTGCCAGATACGAAGCCATCCGCGATTCACTTCCTTATGAAATTGATGGAATGGTGATCAAAGTGGACGACTTGTCTATGCAGGAAAAATTGGGTATGACTTCACATCATCCTCGCTGGGCTATTGCGTATAAATTCAAAGCCCGTCAGGCAACCTCATGCCTGAGATCTGTAACTTTTCAAGTGGGTCGAACAGGGGCGGTAACTCCAGTTGCAAAAATTGATGCTGTTCCTATTGGCGGCGTAATGGTATCCAGCATCTCTCTGCACAACGAAGATTTTATAAGAGAAAAAAATTTACTGATGGGTGACCGTGTATTGGTGGAAAGAGCCGGAGATGTTATACCCTATATTGTGAAATCATTTCCTGAATTAAGGACTGGCGAGGAAAAGCCTGTTATATTTCCTGAAAGATGTCCTGTTTGCAATGACCCTTTATATAAAGAAGCTTCAGAAGCAGTCTGGCGTTGCATCAACATCAACTGTAAAGCTCAGGTAGTGGAAAAAATTATTCATTTCAACAGCAAAGATGCAATGGATATACGCGGTCTTGGCGAAGCACATGTCCGCAAATTTTATGAATTGGGATATTTAAAAAATATCCCCTCCATATACAAACTGCCCTATGAGTTTATTGAGCAACTGGATGGCTATGGAAGAAAAAGTGTAGATAATCTGAAAGCGGCCATAGAAAAATCCAAGACACAGCCACTACACCGGATCATATATGCATTAGGGGTACGTTTTGTTGGAGAAGCGACAGCCAAAACCCTCGCACAGTCTGTTACTCATCTTTTAGATTTACAAAACAAAACGGATGAACAGCTCATGCAACTGGAAGATATCGGCCCTAAGGTAGCCGCATCCATTAAAAACTTCTTCTCTCTTCCCGACAATATCAACATGATTCATGAGCTGGAAAATTGCGGGCTTATTCTGGAAAATAAACTGAATGAAAAACCAACAGGCGGAAATCTTAGCGGAATCACTTTTTTGTTTACCGGAACTCTCCCCAATCTGAAACGAACCCAGGCAGAAGAAATGGTGGAAGCACAGGGTGGAAAAATTTTACCATCTGTTAGTTCGAAACTTCATTATCTTGTTGTTGGAGATGATGCCGGAAGTAAGCTGGAAAAAGCTAAAAAAATCACCTCTGTCAAAATTATTGACGAGGCGGCTTTTTTAGCCTTGTTGAAAAAATAAGCTCCCTTGTAATTTTTCAACCATTGATTTTGTATATTTAAGATATCTAACTAATTGTTTATGTTCAAAAAGTTGCCCGGCGAGCAATGGAAACAGATTCAGTTTCCCGGATGGAAATCTTTAAGTAAAAGATATGCCGTTTCTAATATAGGGAGATGCGCCAGCTACATTAAAGATGTTGCAGAAGATGGCAAATTGCTGAATGGTTCAATTACCACGGGCTATCAGACACTTAATTTACACAGACCTGATCATAGCGGAACTATCTATATACATCGGGAAATAGCCAAAATATTCTTAAAGAAACCAGGCAACCGGCACAAATTTGTCATTCATCTGAATCACGAAAAGAGAGATAACAGAGCTGCTAATCTCAAATGGGCAACGCTAGAGGAAATGGCGGCACATCAGCAAAAAAGTCCACTGAAAATTGAATACAAAAAAATTCAGCAACAAAAAAGTACAACTCAAAAAGGATTAAAACTTACACCTACACAGGTAAGAACAATTAAAAAAATCATAGAGGATCCAAAAAGAAAAATCACGTATAGTCAACTGGCAAAAAAATATAAAGTAAGCGAGATGACTATCTACCGTATCAGAAGCGGAGAAAACTGGAAACTTGTACGCTGATCATAGCTCATTATAATTTTACCAATCGCTCTGCGGCTTTTTCCAGCGTTTCATGCTTCTTGCTAAAGCAAAATCTTACCGTATTAGAATTTATTTTATCTCTGTAAAATGCCGACAACGGAATCAGTGCAACACCCGCTTCCCGGGTTAAGGTTTGTACAAAAACATCATCCTGCTCCTGGCTGATATGCTGATAGCCTGCACATACAAAATAGCTGCCATAGGAAGAAAAAAATTCAAACCGGCTTCCTTTCATTAATTGCAAGAAATAATCTCTTTTCTCCTGCATCAATCTACCCAACTCCAGATAATGTTGCGGCTCTCTCATAAACTCCGCCAGACCAATCTGCATAGGCGAATTGCAGGTAAACGCATTAAACTGATGGATTTTCCGGAATTCAGCTGTAAGTCGGGCAGGCGCAATACAATAACCCAGTTTCCATCCGGTACAACTATACGTTTTCCCAAAAGAAAAACATACAAAACTGCGATCCAGTAACTGAGGATAACGTAATATACTCTGATGGATTTGACCATCAAAGATCAGATGTTCGTACACTTCATCACTCACAATGTATATGCCTGTTTTCTCTACTAATTCATGTAATTGACGGATATCATTTGCACTTAAAATCGTTCCGGTTGGATTATGTGGGGAATTAATAATAATCGCCTTGGTTCTTTCTGTAATTACCTGATATACTTTCCCCCAGTCGATTGAATAATCAGCTGAATGCAGGGGGACTGTAATAGCTTTTGCCCCATTCACTTCAATATTGGGGATATAACTGTCGTAAGCAGGTTCAAAAACAATTACTTCATCTCCTTGATGTAACAAAGTAGTTAATGCCGTGTAAATGGCATACGTAGCACCCGGTGTGATGGTAATTTCTGATTCAGGGTTAATATTTGCACCATATAAACGCCCGGCTTTTTCTGCAATAGCTTCTCTCAAACGCATGAGTCCGGCCATCGGCACATATTGATTATGACCATCCTTCATTGCCGCCGCAACCAGGTCGGTCAATTCACTGTTCATTTGAAAATCGGGAAAACCCTGACCAAGATTTACTGCCTGATATTCAGAAGCCAGCGCACTCATTACCGTAAAAATGTTGGTGCCCGTAAGGGGCAGCTTGGAAACCATCTGCATGCTGCAAATTATTCATTGCATTTCATTTGGCAAGCATGTGGAAAAAGGTTTGTCAAATAAAAAGATAACATTAGATCAGGAAATCTAAATTTGCAATGCGAAAGCATATTTTATTTACCTTTCGCGCACAAATCTCTTTATATTATGAAGTTTATCGTTTCCTCTTCGGCACTACTGAAACAATTACAGCAAATTAATGGTGTTATCAATGCTAATACCGTTTTACCTATATTGGAAGACTTTTTATTTGATATCAGCAAAAACAGACTGACTGTAGTGGCCACGGATCTGGAAACAGTGATGAAAATCCATATGGATATTGAGGCCAAGGAAACCGGTAAAATATGTATCCCTGCCCGTATATTGATGGATACGTTGAAAAATCTGCCTGATCAGCCACTTACATTTAATATTGACAAAAATTACAGCATAGAAATTACCAGCGATAACGGGAAATATAAAATCATGGGCGAAAATCCGGATGCTTTCCCGAAAGAACCGGTAGCAGATGATACAACCTCTTTTGAAACAAGCGCTGCTGCACTGGTTACCGCTATTAATAAAACAATTTTCTCCGTCAGCTCCGATGATCTTCGTCCAGCTATGACCGGAGTTTTCTTTGAGCTCGACAAAAAAGGATTAACCTTCGTTGCAACAGATGCACACCGACTTGTCCGTTATACACGTACCGATGTTTCATGTCCTAAAAAAGAATCCTTCATCGTTCCCAAAAAGCCATTAAATCTTTTAAAGACTGCCTTGCCGGACAATGACGACGCTATCACCATCTCATACAACAGCAACCATTTGTTTGTGATTCATGGCGATACCGAAATGGTTTGTCGCCTGATTGATGCACGATTCCCCGATTATAGAGTAGTCATTCCTGCCGACAACCCATATAATCTCTTTGTTAACCGAACTGATTTCCAGTCAGCCCTGCGGCGAATTGTTGTATTCAGTAATAAAAGTACCAATCAGGTTGTGTTAAGTATACAAGGCAGCGAACTGCATCTTACCGCTCAAGATGTTGATTTTAGTTTTGAGGGAAATGAAAGAATGACTTGCCGCTACGATGGCAGTGATATGCAGATTGCTTTCAATGCAAAATTCCTGATTGAAATGTTGGGCGCTCTCGAAACCGAAGAAATCAAAATTGAGTTAAGCACTTCTACTAAGGCTGGATTATTGAAACCTGCAGAACAAAGCGAGGGAGAAGATGTATTGATGCTGGTGATGCCGCTGATGATTAATCAGTAGGGAAGAATCATCTTTGCCTCACATTGGTATCAGGAGACTGATTGATCTGCCAAAAGCTTTATAATTCTTTATATAGCTTCTCCATTCACACTGTTGTAAAACACAAAAAGGCTAAAGAAGTAAAGATGAAAGTAAATATTAAGAGCCTCATATCAGATAAAAGATTTTTAATAATTACATATACATTATTCGCATTAGCTGCAAGTATTCTATCATTAATTGAAACAAAAACTTATGACAATAGCGGGATTGTCTATAACGGGTACAATAATTATACCATATTTGAAAAATCATTTGAACATCTAAAAAACAATCAGGACCTATACGTTCTATACCCGGAAGAGCATTGGGATTTATATAAATATACCCCCTCTTTCTCTGTATTTTTTGGCATTTTTAACGTTCTGCCTGATTGGTTAGGATTAAGTCTCTGGAATATATTAAACGCAGTTTTGTTACTGCTGGCAATTTATTATTTGCCAAAATTAAGTGCTTATCAAAAAGGGGTGATATTATTAATAATGCTGATTGAGCTTATGACTTCGATGCAAAATGCACAATCAAATGGCCTCATTGCAGGCTTACTCGTTTTTGCATTTGGCTTACTTGAAAGAAATAAATTTTTTTGGGCGGCGATGTGTGTTGTTTTTTCGATGTTCATAAAACTATTTGGCATTGCGGGCTTTCTGCTTTTCTTTTTTTATCCCCAAAAATGGAAGTCTGCCTTGTATGCATTTTTTTGGACTGGCACTTTATTAGCACTTCCGTTATTATTTGTAGAATTTACACAATACATAAAATTGTTTAGTAGTTATTGGGGGCTGCTGATCAATGATCATGATGCATCATATGGTTACTCCGTTATGGGTTGGATACATTCATGGTTATCAATCGATATTAATAAAAATATTATTGTTGCTGCTGGAGGAGTGATGCTTTTATTACCATTGTATAAAATAAAATTATACAATGATTTTTTTTATAAATATCTGATGTTAAGTTCCGTTTTAATTTGGATTGTTATTTTTAATCACAAAGCCGAATCACCTACGTTTATTATTGCGATGACCGGAGTAGCATTATGGTATAACCAAGCCGAGAAAAAAACATTGAATATAATACTGTTATTAGGTGCAATTATACTGACGTCGTTATCACCAACAGATATTTTCCCGAAAAATTTAAGAGATGAATTTGTAAAGCCATATGTATTGAAAGCATTCCCTGTTATATTAATATGGATAAAAATTATTTATGATTTGATAATACTCAAAGAAAATCGCACAATAAATAGAGAAACATTGTAGCAGGCTATTTATCCAAACAAAAAACCACCACACGTTCGTTAGTTATATTTTTTTACTGCGCGTTATTTCATTTTATATTTTTGTGGTTTGATAGTAAACAATCAAATATTCTGCCGACGCATTTCCTGACAGGACAAGCTCCTCACCAAGGCCCCTGTCAGTGAAAACAACCCCACCATTTTTTCCTGGATTGGTTATCCGCTTTTGATTAGAAGTCCTTCAAAAAACATGACAGAAAACAATATTATTATACGAGTTGCCAATAAAAATGACACCATGCATGCGGTTACGATTACTACCTGTATGGAAGAAAGCGCCAAAGCTCGTGGTACGGGAATTGCCAAAAGAAGTCCGCAATATATCTGCGATAAAATGAGTGAAGGGAAAGCAGTAATTGCTATCACCCAAACAGGAGAATGGGTGGGTTTCTGCTACATAGAAACCTGGAGCCATGGTGCCTTCGTGGCCAACAGTGGCTTGATTGTGAGTCCTGAATACCGTAAAAGCGGTGTGGCGAAATCTATTAAGAAAAAAATATTTGAACTAAGCCGTGAATTATTCCCCGGAGCCAAAATTTTTGGGTTAACCACAGGTTTGGCTGTTATGAAAATCAACAGCGAACTCGGCTATGAACCTGTTACCTACAGTGAACTTACGCAGGATGAAGATTTCTGGGCAGGATGCAAAAGTTGTGTGAATTATGATATTCTCATCAGCAAAGAAAAAAAGAACTGCATGTGTACTGCCATGCTCTATGATCCTGCTGATCATTATGAACCAGAAGAAACCAGTAAATTTTTTGATGAAAAAAAATCAGTGATGGAAAGGCTGATTCGTTTTAAGGAATGGAAGTTTTTAAAACTGCTGCGCAAAGTGAGTGATAAAAAAGAAATTACTAAGGATAAAAAAAATCATACCTCCATAATTTAATACAAAGCATATCATGAGTCAACATATAAAAAAAGTAGTACTGGGTTTTAGCGGCGGACTGGATACCACTTATTGCGCGAAATACCTCAGCGAAGAAAAGGGATATGAAGTACATAGTATTATCGTCAATACCGGAGGATTTAGTAAAGATGAACTGGATAAGATAGAAAAACATGCTTATAGTTTAGGGGTTACCTCCCACACAACTATTGATGCGGTGAAAGATTATTATGACCGTATCATTAAATATCTGATCTACGGAAACTGTCTGAAAAATAATACCTACCCACTTTCCGTAAGTGCAGAAAGATTAATGCAGGCGCTTCATATTGCCGAACACGTAAAAAATATCAAAGCGGATGCGGTGGCACATGGCAGTACAGGTGCAGGCAATGACCAGGTGCGTTTTGATATGATCTTTCATATTATGATTCCAGGCATAGAGATCATTAATCCTATTCGAGATATGCAACTGAGCAGAGAGTCAGAAATTGAATATCTGAAAAAGAAAGGTGTAGAGATGAATTTTGAAAAAGCCGCCTATAGTATTAATAAAGGTTTATGGGGTACCAGCGTTGGCGGTAAAGAAACACTCAATAGCAAAGGTATGTTGCCTGAAGAAGCATGGCCTACTCCTTGCATAGCGACAGAATCAAACATGATCGAACTTGTTTTTGAAAAAGGAGAACCGATACAACTCAATGGCGTTACATACGAGCATCCTTCAGATCTGATCACAGCACTGCAGAAAATTGCCGGAGCTTATGGCATCGGAAGAGATATTCATATCGGCGACACCATCATCGGCATCAAAGGAAGAGTAGGTTTTGAAGCAGCGGCTCCGATGATTATTTTAAAATCTCATCATGCACTCGAGAAACACGTGCTTACGAAATGGCAGATGCAATGGAAAGATACGCTCGCTCAATTCTATGGAAACTGGTTGCACGAAGGACAAATTCTGGATCCGGTAATGCGTGATGTCGAAGCATTTTTTACGCATAGTCAGCAATGTGTGAGCGGAAAGGTTTTTGTAGAACTACTACCCTATCGTTTCCTGATTCACGGCATTGACAGCAACTACGATCTAATGAGCAGCCGCTTTGGGAAATATGGAGAGATGAATACTGGCTATACAGGAAATGATGTGAGAGGATTCAGTACCATTTTTGGCAACCAAACCAGAATCTGGCAAGCAGTAAACCAAACTGCAACAGAAAAATAAATCATTATGGTAAATGCAGATAATCATAAAAAAATAAAAATTGGTATCGTTGGCGGTGCCGGATATACAGGGGGGGAACTGATCCGACTATTAATCCGTCACCCCAATGCAGTGATTCATTTCATACATAGTAATAGTCAGGCCGGCAAAGCAGTCTCGTCTATTCATGGTGATCTTGCCGGCGAAACATCTTTGTGTTTTACAGATACCTTAACGCTGAATGAAATCAATCTCTTATTTCTTTGTGTAGCACACGGAGATGCCAAAAAGTTTTTAGCTACACATCATTTGCCCGCTAATTGTAGAGTCATTGATCTATCCAACGATTACCGTACGCATGTACAAAATGAAAACCCAACGCATAATGGAATTCCTTTTGTATATGGTCTGCCGGAATTACAAAAAGAAAAAATTGCAAGTGCACAATATGTGGCTAATCCAGGCTGCTTTGCAACAGCCATTCAGCTAGGACTGCTACCGTTAGCTAAAGCAGGAATGATTGATGTAGTACATACAACAGGCATTACAGGAAGTACAGGTGCGGGCGCAGGACTATCAGAAACTTCTCATTTCAGCTGGAGAACAAATAATATCCAGGCGTATAAAACGCTCACGCACCAGCATGTTCCTGAAATATGTCACACACTCAATCAAATAAAATCCTCTGCACATACAAATGAAGTAGCGCTTCATTTCATTCCCTGGCGCGGTGATTTTACGAGAGGAATATTCATAAGTAGTCAGTTGCGATGTGATTTATCTTTGGATGCCTTACAGGGATTGTATGACGAATACTATACTGATCACGCATTTACCCATTTAATCAGCTCGTCAGTATTCCTGAAACAAGTCGTGAACACCAATAAATGTCTGATTCAGCTCGAAAAAATCGGGAATCAATTGGTGGTACATTCTGTAATTGATAATTTACTGAAAGGCGCAAGCGGTCAAGCGGTACAAAATATGAATCTGATGTTTGGACTGGAAGAAAAAGCCGGACTTCAGCTTAAAGCAAATTTTTTCTGATTATGCCTCTGTTTGATGTATATCCACTGAATAATATTACCATAGAAAGGGCAAAGGGTTCATATGTGTGGGACGACAAGAACAATGAATACCTCGATATGTATGGGGGGCATGCTGTAATCAGTATTGGTCATACGCACCCGGCATGGACTGCCCGAATAGAAAAACAATTACACCAAATTGCTTTTTACTCCAACTCTATAATCATTCCGCTTCAAAAACAACTGGCAGCCAAACTGGAAATAGTCAGTGGTAAAAAAGATTATCAGCTTTTTCTTTGCAACAGTGGTGCGGAAGCGAACGAAAACGCACTGAAGCTCGCGAGTTTTCATAATGGTAGAAAAAAAGTCATTGCTTTTTCAAAAGCATTTCATGGCAGAACCTCGCTGGCAGTAAGCGCAACAGATAATAAAAATTATATAGCGCCTGTTAATGAAACGGAAAATGTAATTTTTCTTCCTTTCAATGATGAAGCAGCATTAAGAAATTGTTTTGAACAACAAAGCAACGAAATCTCTTCAGTCATCATAGAAGGCATTCAAGGTGTAGGAGGCATACGTGAAGCCAGTAAAAGTTTTCTGCAACTAATCCGTCATTTGTGCGATCAATTTGGTGCCTTATACATTGCCGACGGCGTACAATGCGGATATGGAAGAACCGGTCATTTTTTTAGTCATGATTTTGCGGATGCAGATGCAGACATTTACTCCATGGCGAAAGGCATGGGTAATGGATTTCCGGTTGGCGGAATTCTGATAGCTCCTCATATTCAAGCGAAGCACTTTCAATTGGGCACTACTTTCGGTGGTAATCATTTAGCCTGTGCTGGTGCATTAGCCGTACTGGAAGTAATGGAAGAAGAAAAATTAATGAAAAACGCAAAAACAATTGGCGATTATATTATTCAGGAACTTTCAAAAATTGAACTTCTTAAAAATATCAGAGGCAGAGGATTGATGATTGGGTTTGATCTTCCGGATTCACACAGTAATCTGAGAAGTCGTTTACTCAACGAATATTTTGTTTTTACCGGAGAAGCGAAACCCAATACCATAAGATTACTGCCCAGCTTAGCATTAAGTCGGACAGAGGCTAATCTTTTTTTGGATCGTCTTAAAAAAGCCATTGCACATTATTAAAAAACCACGGATGCAAAAATTTATTTCTGCGCATGATGTTTCGGATATCGATCAGCTGATTTTAAAGGCGCTGCAATACAAAGCAAATCCTTTACAAGATCAGCTGCTAGGAAAAGGGAAGCGATTGGGATTAATCTTTCTGAATCCAAGTCTGCGCACGCGTATCAGTACGCAAGTGGCTGCAGAAAATTTAGGCATGTCTTCCATGGTATTCAATGTAGGCAGTGAAGGATGGCAATGGGAATTTGAGGATGGTGTGGTCATGAATGGTCATACCGTAGAACATATTAAAGATGCTGCTCACGTATTAGGACAATATTTTGACGTACTTGCCTTCCGGACTTTTCCGTCGCTTACTGACAAAACAAAAGATTACAGTGAGCATGCCATACATCAGCTGATCAAGTATTCAGGGCTTCCAGTAATCAGTTTAGAGAGTGCGACCCTCCATCCATTACAATCACTCGCAGATCTGATTACTATTTCTGAGAATATTTCCCTACAAAAAAAACTAAAAATCGTTTTAACCTGGGCGCAGCATATCAAACCCATTCCGCAATGCGTAGCCAATAGCTTTGCACAATGGGTGAACAAATGGAATAAAGCCGAATTTATCATTACACATCCTACCGGATATGAGCTGGACGATCAATTTACCAATGGCTCTACGATAGAATACAATCAACAGAAAGCATTAGAGGGTGCCGATTTCGTTTATGTAAAAAACTGGAGTTCATACAAAGAATATGGAAAGGTATTATGTAACGATACATCCTGGATGCTTACCAACGAATCATGGAAGAGAACGAATAAGGCAGGGATCATGCATTGCTTACCGGTGAGGAGAAATGTAGAACTCAGTGATGCCATGCTTGATTCTGATTTTAGTTTGGTCACCCAACAAGCCGGCAACAGAGTGTGGGCAGCACAGGCAGTGCTAGCTGAAATTTTAAAAACACGTTCGACTAAATAAATAACATGATGGAATTATCAGTTATAAAGATTGGTGGCAACATCATTGATGATGAAGAAAAACTCCAAAGTTTTTTGGTTTCATTTGCAGCTGTTCCCGGGAAAAAAATATTAGTGCATGGAGGAGGAAAGCTGGCCACCGATTTGGCTGCACGATTACAGATTCCGCAACAAAAAGTAGAAGGAAGAAGAATCACCAATAAAGAAACACTGGATATTGTAACGATGGTGTATGCAGGAC
>JBKDRQ010000255.1:0-4281 GCA_046341135.1 Bacteroidota bacterium | reverse complement strand
CATTTCACGGATCAATGTTTCTGTTACGCGTGTATCCACACGACTCCAGATATCAATGATTTGGTTATAACGCTCGTTGTTGGTGATTAAACCCATATTATAGTTATCCCAAACTTCATCTACCTCACCCTTCGCAGCTTCTACCAAATCCTGTTTGATTTCAGGAATGATAAGGTCATTGATATTGAATGACAGTCCACCGCGGAAGGCCATGCGGAAGCCAAGTTGTTTGATGTCATCGAGGAATTTCGCTGGTTTAGGAACATCTGTGATATCAATGATTTCTCCAATGATTTCACGAAGATTTTTCTTGGTGAGGATCGCATTCACGAATCCAACTTCTTTTGGAACAAACTCATTGAAAATAACTTTACCTACAGTAGTTTCAGTCAATTTATTTACAAGTTGGCCATTTTCACGCACATTAACTTTTACCTTGATGTATGCATGTAAATCTACTTGACCTTCATTATATGCAATGATTACTTCTTCTGGAGAATAAAATGCTTTGCCTTCTCCTTTCACCACATCAGCACCCATGGTCCTCTTACCTTTTGAGATGTAATAGAGACCCAACACCATGTCCTGTGAAGGAAGCGTGATCGGCGTACCGTTTTGTGGGTTCAAGATATTATGTGATGCAAGCATCAACAACTGTGCTTCCAGAATCGCTGCATTGCTCAAAGGCACGTGTACGGCCATCTGGTCACCGTCGAAGTCGGCGTTAAACGCTGAAGTAACCAATGGGTGCAGTTGAATCGCTTTACCTTCAATCAGCTTAGGTTGGAATGCCTGGATAGACAAACGGTGAAGTGTTGGGGCTCGATTCAACATGACCGGATGTCCTTTCAGAATATTTTCAAGAATATCCCAGATAACCGCTTCTTTTTTATCTACCAGCTTTCTGGCACTCTTTACTGTTTTAACAATACCTCTTTCAATGAGTTTGCGGATGATAAATGGCTTGAACAATTCTGCAGCCATATCTTTCGGGAGCCCGCACTCATGAATCTTCATCTCAGGCCCTACTACGATAACCGAACGACCGGAATAGTCAACACGCTTACCCAAAAGGTTCTGACGGAAACGTCCTTGTTTTCCTTTGAGTACATCACTCAATGATTTCAGCGCACGTCCACCCTCTGCTTTTACGGCATTAGATTTACGTGAGTTGTCGAATAAACTGTCGATCGCTTCCTGAAGCATACGCTTCTCATTACGTAAGATTACTTCAGGCGCTTTAATCTCCAACAAACGCTTTAAACGATTATTACGAATGATCACACGACGATATAAATCGTTCAGATCAGAAGATGCAAAACGTCCTCCATCAAGAGGAACCAGCGGACGAAGCTCCGGTGGAATAACAGGGATATATTGCATTACCATCCACTCAGGACGGTTTGTAATATTTTCATTGGCTTCACGGAATGACTCTACCACACTCAAACGTTTCAAAGCATCAGCTTTACGTTGTTGAGAAGTTTCAGTAGCAGCGGCATTACGTAAATCGTAGCTCAACTGATCGAGATCAATTCTTGCTAACAAATCATGTACCGCTTCGGCACCCATCTTGGCGATGAATTTCTGAGGATCTTCATCAGGCAGATACTGATTCTCTTTCGGAAGTTCATCCAGAATATCGAGGTATTCCTCTTCTGTAAGCAAATCTCCTGTTTTAAGAGTTTCTTTAATTCCTCCCTGAATCACCACATAACGCTCATAGTACACGATTGTCTCCAGTTTCTTGGAGCTCATGCCTAACAAATAACCAATCTTATTAGGAAGTGATTTGAAGTACCAGATATGCACAACAGGAACTACCAGTTTGATATGCCCCATACGTTCGCGACGCACTTTCTTTTCTGTCACTTCCACACCACAACGGTCGCAGACAATACCTTTATAACGGATTCTTTTATACTTGCCGCAAGCACATTCATAATCCTTTACAGGTCCGAATATTTTCTCACAGAACAAACCATCTCTCTCCGGCTTATATGTACGGTAATTGATGGTTTCGGGTTTTAAGACTTCTCCAAAGCTGCGTTCCAAAATGGAGTCCGGAGATGCCAGACCGATCGTAATCTTTGAAAAAGTTGACCGCTGACGATTGTCTTTTCTGAATGCCATATGATTATCTAAGTTTTTGTGTGATAAGATTTGTTACGCTCAGTTAATTGATTAGTCTTCAAACTTCAGATCTAGACCAAGTCCTCTCAATTCATGTACCAGTACATTGAATGATTCAGGAACACCCGGTCTTGGAACGTTATCCCCTTTCACCACAGATTCGTAGGTCTTCGCACGACCCATGATATCATCCGATTTGAGGGTTAACAATTCCTGAAGAATATTTGAAGCACCATAAGCCTCCAGTGCCCATACTTCCATCTCACCGAAACGCTGACCACCGAACTGGGCTTTACCACCCAATGGCTGTTGTGTGATAAGACTGTATGGCCCGATGGAACGTGCGTGCATCTTGTCATCCACCATGTGGTGAAGTTTGATCATATAAATGATACCCACTGTTGCTTTCTGGTGGAAGCGCTCTCCGGTTTCACCATCATAGAGATAGGTATGACCGAAAGTAGGCAGCTTCGCTTCTTCAATATGCTGTGCAATTTCTTCCACAGTAGCTCCGTCAAAAATCGGGGTAGCAAATTTTACGCCTAATTCCTTACCAGCCCATCCGAGTACCGTTTCATAAATCTGTCCGAGGTTCATACGCGATGGTACCCCGAGTGGATTCAATACGATATCAACAGGTGTTCCGTCTTCAAGGAACGGCATATCTTCTGCACGTACAATTTTTGCAACAATACCTTTGTTACCATGGCGACCGGCCATCTTATCTCCCACTTTCAGCTTACGCTTTACAGCGAGATATACTTTTGCCAGCTTCAATACACCTGCAGGTAATTCATCCCCAATAGAGATATTGAATTTTTCGCGTTTGTAACGACCCAACTCTTCGTTGTACTTAATACTGTAGTTGTGCAACATCTGATTGATGAGCTCATCGGTGTGCGCATCTCCTGTCCATCCAAGCGGATTGACGTTTTGATAGTCGATGGCAGCAAGATTCTTGGCATTAAACTTAGAACCTTTACCAATTTGCACTTCACCGAAATTATTACTTACTCCGGCAGATGATTTATCCTTCAGGAGTGTTTGTAATTTCTGTACTAATATCTAGAGCAGTTCATTGATATTTTTCTCATGCACTTTCTCCGTTTTTTCGAGCAATGCTTTCTCACGGATTTTTGCATTCTTATCTTTCTTTGCGCGCTGGAAGAGTTTTTTATCTATCACTACTCCTTCTGTTCCGCTTGGTGCTTTCAGAGAAGCATCTTTTGCATCACCGGCTTTGTCGCCGAAGATGGCACGCAACAGTTTTTCTTCAGGAGTAGGATCACTTTCTCCTTTGGGTGTGATTTTACCGATTAAGATATCTCCTTCTTTGATAGAAGCTCCGATACGAATGATACCATTCGGATCAAGATCTTTCGTTGCTTCTTCACTTACGTTAGGAATATCCGGTGTCAATTCTTCTTCACCGAGTTTTGTATCACGCACTTCCAGTTCAAACTCTTCGATATGAATAGAAGTAAATAAATCTTCACGTACAATTTTCTCACTGATTACAATCGCATCCTCGAAGTTGTAACCCTTCCAAGGCATGAACGCAACCTTAAGATTTCTTCCCAGTGCCAGCTCGCCGTCTTTGGTAGCATAACCTTCTGTTAAGAAATCACCCTCTTTAACCGCCTGCCCTTTGGATACACAAGGCTTCAGGTTGATACAAGTGCTTTGGTTGGTTTTGATAAACTTAGTGAGTCTGTATACTTTGAGATCTTCTTCAAAGCTTACAAGAACCTGTTCGTCATTTCTTTTGTAACGCACGTGAATTTCGTTGGCATCTACATACTCAACGACACCGCTACCTTCTGATGTCAACTGGATACGTGAATCTTTAGCCGCCATTGCTTCAAGACCTGTACCCACGATAGGTACTTCAGGACGTAATAATGGTACAGCCTGACGTTGCATGTTTGATCCCATCAGCGCACGGTTGGCATCATCATGCTCAAGGAATGGAATCAGAGAAGCACTCAGACCAACAATCTGGTTGGGTGCCACATCCATGAATTCCACTTCACTTTTTTCGAGAATAGGGAAGTCACCGCTCTCACGTGATCTTACTTTATCTTCAACGATATTTCCTTTGTCGTCTACTGCGATATTTACCTGTGCAATCTTAGCTGTATCTTCTTC
>JBKDRQ010000254.1:0-3299 GCA_046341135.1 Bacteroidota bacterium | reverse complement strand
ATATGCCAGCCCGGATACCCAACACCCCAGGGACTTTTCCAGCGCATGATATGTTCGGGTGCAGCCTGCTTCCATAAAGCAAAGTCTGCCTTATCTCTTTTCTCTTCTTGCCCATCCAGATCACGCGTGGTTTCAAATAATTCTTCAATCACTCTACCGCTAAGCTTTCCGTAATCATGACCTGCCGCATATTTTTTTACATCAAAATAAACTGAGCCATTCACTACATACGCATATCCTGCTTCAATGAGTTGTTCAATCATGCCAATTTGCTCCACAATATGTCCGGTTGCAGTAGGTTCTATGGAAGGCTGAAGCGTATTGAACTGATCCATTGCCCAATGAAACAGAGACGTGTATTTGTGCACCAGCTCCATTGGCTCCAGTTTTTCGAGTACCGCTTTTTTAGCGATTTTATCTTCCGCTTCTCTTCCTTCTTCTTCAAAATGTCCGGCGTCAGTGATATTGCGCACGTATCGTACTTTATAACCCAGATGTAAAAGATAACGATACAATACATCGAAAGTGATATAGGGACGTGCATGACCTAGGTGACTTTCTCCACTCACCGTTGGGCCGCATACGTACATACCTACGTGGCCGGGGATTAAAGATTCAAATGCTTCTTTTTGTCTGCTGAGTGAATTATATATTTTTAGCTGCGACATAATTTTTCCAATACAATGTTGTCAAAGATACGATTCATTGTTTTGCTTATTGAGTATCAGGTATCGAAAAAGATGCCGCAATGGCATTATGATCACTCATTCCCCACTGGTGTGTTTTAAAGTTTTGTATCTCATACCCTTTGGGGCAGAAAATATAATCTATACGCAGTGTGGGAAAAATCTTAAGAAAGGTTCTCCCAATCCCTTGCCCCTGCTGCAGAAAAGCGTCCTGCAGCAAATTTCTCATCTGTTGATATGCATAGGAATTGGGTACATCATTGAAATCGCCACTAAGAATGACCGGATGCGGGCTTTTCAATATTTCTTCTTTTATATCCAGAATCTGAATGGCTCTGAGGTAGTTGGCATTTTTAATTTTTCTGATGATATTTTTACTATGATTACTTACCTGATCAACATCCTGCCGGTCAATATTTTCAATGAATTCATAGTCGTCTTTTGCCAGATACATGCTTTGCAGATGGATATTAAAAACACGAACGGTATCTTTATCCAGCAAGATGTCTGCCCATAAAAATGTGTGGTTGTATTCTGGCAGTGATTGCACTTTCTTCCATTTAATAATCGGATGTCTGGAAAATATTCCCAGGCAGAAGGGATGGTATTTTTCTTTAGAGGTTTTGATATTCGTATGCACACCAAAAGACCGGTCGTTTGCCGCCACACCGTACTTGTATCCTAATCTTTTTTTGAATTTCTCAAAAGTGAAAGAGCTGGAAGTATCCAGGGAAAAAACCAGTTCTTGTACACAGAAAATATCTGATTTTGATGAGCGGACTTTTTCCATCATTACAGGATCAGGCTTTCCTTTTTTTTCAAAAAAATTAAACATGTGGACATTCCAGGAAAGAATCGTATGCGGTTGACCAGTTGACTGATTCGCTTCCCGGCCGGATTGAATTCCAAATACTGAAAAAATTAATTTGTAGGATAGTACACAAAAAAAGACCGGTATCAGTGTCAGTCGTGGCTTAAAGATCAGCCACCATATCAAGAAGAAAACTTGGAATAAAAGTAAAAGCGGAAAAGTTATGGCGAAGATATTCAGCATCCAGAAGTAATCCGGGTTAGAGTAAGGCAAGGTATAGAGTAAAAGCATTGCACCGCCGGCAGCCACATTTATCGTTATCAATGTCTTTTTGATAATATTTCTGACAAGTCCGGCCATTTATGCTCTATTCATTTTCGCTTGCGCGTTTCAGAAAGCTTTTTTCTTCTTCTGTTAATGCATCTAGCCCTTGCTGATTGATTTTATCCAGCAATGCATCAATTTTTTGTTGCGTGATATTGGGTGTTTTTTGAAAAGGCAGCACACCATTTGTTTTATAGAAGTGGCGCTGGTTCTTATGCTGATTTTTTAACGGGTAGGATGATTTTGAAAACAAGCGGAAGAATCCATTATATACTGTATGCATCCATAATCCTGCATCGGTACCCTTTCTCAGTAAGAAAATATAGAGTACACCTGCAAGGGCTCCCGACAAATGCGCCAGATGGTAAGGGAAGGCTTGTCCTGCAAGTCCGGCCAGATCAATAAGCAGGTAGATAGCCGTAATAATCCAAAGAGGAATGCCGCCGCCAATGAGCGGAAATATTCTGTAAAAAGGCGACAGCATAGTGGCGGCGGCCGCAATAGCCATCACACTCGCACCGGCACCGGCATACACATAGGATGCTGAAGCAGCTTCAAATCTGGGAATAAGATTCATACTTAAAAGAAGCATCGCGGCACCGAGTAGTCCGCCATACAAGTAAAGGGGCGCTATATGTCTGATGCCGGATAAATCTTGTAGTATAAATCCGAAGCCCCACAGAAAAAGCATATTACCTATAAGTTGCCACACACCCGTATGGGTAAACATATGTGTAATGATTGCCCATGGTTCGTGAAGGAAATGAGCGAATTTGCCCGGTAATGTAAAATAGCGCAATACTTCGTTTTCATATTCATACAATTCTGTATTGCCCAGCAGGTAGGCAATTTGTATGAAATTAAGCGTTACGAATACGATAAGGTTAATGGCAATCAGCATCACCAGTGGATTGTCATCGTTGATCAGACTTTTTTTCTTTACAATTTTATAGTCGTTATAAGTCATAAATGATAATATCAGTAGAAGGTTTGTCTTTTGTTTTTATTCCAGTACCAAACCAGCAAAAAGCCGATCAGTGCTCCGCCTAGGTGGGCAAAATGGGCTACATTGCCTCCGCTGTTTCTTACACCCATCCATAGTTCGGCGCCGGCATATAAAATTACAAACCACTTGGCTTTCATGGGGAAGAAAAAGTAGATGTAGATGTAGGTGTTGGGAAATAAAAATCCAAAGGCTGCCAGTGCGCCAAACACGGCGCCGGAGGCGCCGACGGTAGGCACATCGAGACTGAGCTGCTGATAATCGCGCAATAGTGTTTGTGCCTGATCAATATAGTTGATATCGTTCGGGTTGTCTGCCCACATGTTTATTAATGCACTAATATCAGCTGCAGAAAAAAAACGGTAGATGGCAGGATGAGACTTTAAAAAACCAGAGAGTTCCCCTGGAGTTGAGTGAGACAAGAAAATGGCTACCTGACTTTGCAAAGAATGATACTCGAACCACAGGGTAATAA
>JBKDRQ010000253.1:0-6364 GCA_046341135.1 Bacteroidota bacterium | reverse complement strand
GGCCTATCTTAAAGATCCGCAAGTAGCGGGCGGAGCTATTCTTGAATCTTTTGGTGCTTATTTCTGGTTATCAACTACCATCGTTCTCACTGCAGGTACCATGTTTGTGATGTGGCTGGGTGAAAGAATTACCGATAAAGGTTTGGGTAATGGTACTTCACTCATCATCATGATTGGTATCCTGGCACGTTTCCCCGCATCTATAGCAGCGGAATTTGATTCAAAAATGAATCGTGGTGGTGGCGGTTTATTGATCTTCATGATAGAAATTGCATTGTTCATTGCGGTAATCATGGGATTGATCATTCTTGTGCAGGGGGTTAGAAAGATTGCCATCAACTATGCCAAGCAAGTGGTGGGGAATCGTCAGTTTGGCGGCGCACGTCAGTTCCTTCCTATTAAAGTGAACAGTGCCGGTGTAATGCCGATAATCTTTGCTCAATCTATCATGTTCTTACCAACTTTACTAACAGGTTTTCAGTCTACCAAAGGTCTTGCAGCCGTGTTGAGTGATCATGGTAATTTCTGGTACATGTTAATTTATTCCATTCTGGTTATTGGGTTTACTTTCCTGTATACTGCTTTAATATTTAATCCTAAGCAGATTGCCGACAATTTAAAACAGAACAATGGTTTTATTCCTGGTGTAAAACCCGGACAGCCTACAGCTGATTATATAGGTTCGGTGATGGATAAAGTAACCTTACCCGGTGCGATATTTCTGGCACTGGTAGGTATTCTTCCCGGTATTGCGAAGAATATGAATGTAACGAGTGGCTTCTCTACCTTCTATGGCGGTACTTCACTGCTGATTATGGTGGGTGTGGTACTGGATACATTGCAGCAGATAGAAACTCATTTGTTGATGCGTCAGTATGATGGATTGATGAAGGGTGGAAGGATACAGGGCAGGCAGACAGCTACTGCTTCAGAAATGTAAGAACAACAATATTTCGGATAATGCCCCGGCCGGAGGCCGGGGTTTTTTTTGAGGTTGGTTGATAGTTGTGTGTTGTCGGTTGGAGAAATTTTTGCAGAACATGTCCCCCTCTTAGAGGGGGTGAAGGGGGAGGGTAAATAGTAAGAATGTATAAAGTCAAAAAATGATTCACTACAGAACTCCTGCGGAAATTGAACTGATTCGGAAGAGTGCGTTGCTGGTTGGCGAAGCGATTGCGTCCGCCTGCGCGTTGATTAAACCCGGTATTACAACGATGCAGCTGAACGCGCAGGTGGAAGATTTTATTCTTAAACATGGCGCCGTTCCTTCTTTCAAAAATTATAAATCATATCCTTACGCCACTTGTATCTCTGTTAATGATGCTGTAGTACATGGCTTTCCTACCAACGAACCACTTAAAGAAGGCGATGTGGTTTCGATGGATGCCGGTGTTTATCTTAACGGATATCATGGGGATAGTGCCTATACCTTTTTATTGAAGGGCAATACCTCTGATAGTATAAAAAAGCTATTAAAAGTTACCAAAGAATCTTTGTATCTGGGCATACAAAAAGCGGTACACGGCAATCGCGTGGGCGATATCGCTTATGCTGTTCAGCATTATACTGAAAGAGAAAATGGTTATGGCGTAGTAAGAGAACTGGTTGGCCATGGAATCGGAAGAAACCTTCATGAAGATCCACAGGTGCCTAATTTCGGCAAGAGAGGCACCGGTTCAAAATTGAGAGAAGGCATGGTGATTGCGATTGAACCCATGATCAACCTTGGCACCAAAGATGTATTTCATGATAAAGACGGATGGACTATCCGCACTTCCGATCATCAGCCCTCTGCGCATTTCGAGCATACTGTAGCCGTTCAAAAAAATAAGGCAGATATTCTTTCTTCTTTCACTGCAATTGAAGCAGCTGAAAAAGCGAATCAGTATTTAGACAATTCATATTAGATGATTATTACATAATTTTTCATTTTTCTGCAGATCCTTTCATAACTTTCTTTTACAAAAAAATTATTTATGCATCTGCAAAAACTAATTGAACAGGTAGAAGTCGCCCGCGAAAATTTCATTCAGGCCTGTTCGGGTTTGAAGTATGAAGAAGCGAATTTTAAATCTTCAGATGATTCTTGGTCTATTACTGATATCGCAGAACATATTGTACGGGCTGAATGGGGAGGACTGAATGGTATCTGGAGCGCCATTGAAGGGTACAAGCGAAATGAGCCGGTATGGTCTGGAGAAAATTACAATAAAGGCTTAAGTATTGAAGTCATTGTAGAGAAAACATGGAAGCGGCATCAGCCCGCACCGGAACCTGCCAGACCGCAATGGGGTGGGCCGATCGAATTCTGGCTGACCCTTCTGAAAAACGGTAAGGAGACAGTGGCTGAAACATACCGACAAATGGAAGGCCTCGATCCTGAGGAAATCATCTATCCGCATCCGCTTTCCGGCCCTTTGAATGTATATCAACGTATGGAGTTCCTTCGCTATCATATGGAAAGACATCAGCGACAGATTGAGCAAATCAAACAGCATTATATTGGGGTGAGTTTATAAAGTCTCTAAATTTTGTAAAGTAGTTATTCTTACTTCACAGAAACGTCTCTAGAAGAGTTTTTCGTTAAGAAACAACCCGCGTAAACCTTGTATTTTTGCCTCGTGAACACTCATCTCATTGTAATAGGTGGTGGTGCTGCCGGTATCTTCTGTGCTGTCAATGCAGCACGTTTATCTCGCGGACTGAAAGTAACTGTTATTGAAAAGTCATCTAAGCTATTATCCAAAGTAAAAGTGAGCGGTGGAGGCCGATGCAATGTTACCCATCACAATTTCGATCCGGAATCATTCAGTCAGCAATACCCGAGAGGATCGCGCTTTATTCGAAAAGCCTTTTATCAATTCTTTGCTACCGATACCATTCAATGGTTTGAAGAAAGAGGAGTGAAGCTGCATGCCGAAGCAGATGGCAGAATGTTTCCTACAACTAACAACTCGCAAACAATTATTGACTGTCTGCTCAAAGAAGCAGAAAAATACGGTGTTCAATTTTTAATGCAGACAGAAGTGAAGCGTATGACGCATCATCAACAATGGCATCTCACACTTAAAAATGATCAGGTACTTTATGCAGATTTTGTTTGTATAGCAACGGGTGGATCGAATAAGAAAGAAGGATTCGATTGGTTGGCTAATTTACAACATACCATCACAGAGCCAGTGCCTTCGCTTTTTACTTTTCAATTACCCGATCATCCAATTCGGTCATTGATGGGCGTTAGTGTGCCAAAAGTTACTGTAAAAATTCAGGGAGAGAAGCTCAAAGAAACGGGACCACTGCTGATTACACACTGGGGATTCAGCGGGCCGGTCATATTACGGCTTTCTGCATGGGGCGCAAGGCTGTTGCATGATAAAAATTATCAGTTCACCATACTGGTCAACTGGCTGAATGAAATCAAAGAAGAGGCTTTGAAATTGTTGATGCAGCAGCAACGAAAAGAAAGTGGTGCAAAAAAGATATATGCGTCATGCCCCTTTGATTTGCCGTCTCGTCTTTGGAATTATTTTTTGAATATATCGGGTATTGAAGAAGATAAACGATGGGCTGATATTTCACAAAAACAACAACAGTCTTTGATGCAGCAATTAATTGCGGGTGAATTTCATGTATCAGGCAAAACTACTTTCAAGGAAGAGTTCGTTACAGCTGGTGGTGTTGATCTCAGACAGATAAATCCTTCCACGATGGGAAGTAAATTGCAAAAAGGACTGTATTTTGCAGGAGAGGTGCTTGATGTAGATGGAATTACCGGAGGTTTCAATTTTCAGCATGCATGGACCAGCGGCATGATCGTTGCACAATCTGTGGCAGACACAATTAACACACAAAGAGATAACTAAACAATAATACACTTGATTAATTTTATTTATCCCATTGTAAAAATCTGGGTTCGCTTTACTCTTCATTTGTTTTGTAAGCGTATAACCTGGCATGATAATACCATTTTATCTCACAATAAACCATTGTTGATCGGTGCGCACCATCCCAATTCTTTTATGGATGCCATTATCATTGGCGCGTACATGGATTTGCCGGTTCATTTTATGACGCGCAGCGATGTGTTTAAGTGGTCGTGGGTGCGATTTATGCTTCGGCAGTTACACATGATTCCCGTGTACAGAATCAGAGACGGCAAAGATAAATTGAGCCTGAATGATTTAAGTTTTAGAGAGGGATGTAATTACTTGAAAAAGGGAGATCACGTGCTCATCTTCGTTGAAGGTTTTTGTGAGAATCAAACCACCTTGCAACCTTTAAAGAAAGGAGCCGCCAGAATATTACTGCAAAGCTGGAATGATGGCGTAGAGGTAGAGATGCTGCCATTATGGATTCGGTATCATTCCTTTTTTGATTTTGCTAAAACCATTGATATCATGCCCGGTACGCCATTTGGTAAATCTTCACTGCCTGTAGAATTATCACCGGGAGCTGCCATGCAATGGATCAATCAGCAGACCGCTGATCAGTTAGAACAATTGTCTGCTATAAAAAGTCCTCCTGACAGATTGAGAAGAAATATATTGTTGTTCCCTTTGGCAGTAATCGGTTATTTTCTTCATTTTCCATTGTATTATCTGTTCAACTATCTCGTGAAAAAAATCAATAGGGGAAGTATTCATTATGACAGTCTGATGTATTCGCTGATGGCGATTGTTTATCCTTTCTGGCTGGTATTTTTGTGGATGCTCGCATCTTTCTTCTTGCCATCTTTTGCGGCGCTAACGCTGCCTTTGCTTGCGGTGATATGTGCACGAGCATTTGTTTTGTGGAAATGATATTTATTAGGTTAAAGGATAAAAGTATAAATTTTGAAAAGAAGGGGCGAATCTGTGTGTTCGCCCCTTCTTTTCAAAACCAATAGGTTGTAGGTTGCGTTTTGAGATTAACTTTATTATTCCGTAAATTGAGTATCTAATCTTAAGTTGAATAAACATATTAATGACTTATCCGATGAACAACGCAAATAAAATAAATGCTCTTCTGCAGCTTGCTGCTTTTGTGTTGATGATTGCGCTCAATGCAGCAGCGAATATTCTCCCCATCAATGGATATAATACAGGGGAGATCAGCGCGATGTTCCCTAATTATTTTGTGCCGGCCGGATTCACTTTTGGTATTTGGTCTGTTTTATATTTATTGCAAGCCTGGTGGGTTTTATTATCATTGAAGATTGCATATGGGAAAGAAGATGATCTTTCTGCTGTTGCCATGGTTTCTCTTTTAATGCCTTATTTTTCTCTCGCTTGTCTGTTGAATGGTGTATGGATTTTATGCTGGCATTTTCTGATCATTGGTGGTTCTTTGGTCGTCATGATTTTATTGTTATTGGTTTTGATTGCTTTATATTTTCAGTTGCGCGCTTTCACCGTTCCTCCTGAAGGATGGATCAGCTGGGTTATCCCCATCGTCTTTGTGACCTATCTCGCATGGATATCAGTTGCAACAATAGCCAATGCCTCGGCTTATCTGGTAAGGTTGGGGGTAAATGATTTTATTTTTAGCGGATCTGTGTGGAGTGCGATCATGATGATGGTTGCCTTATTGCTTTCCTTATGGATTGGCGGCAAGAAGAAAGAGCCGGCTTTTGCTTTTGTCCTTACCTGGGCATTTTTTGGGATTTATAAAGGGCAGCTCTCGGAAAGTGTAATGGTAGGATATACGGCTTTAGGAGCCTGTGTGATAAGCTTTTTCGTGGGCATCTATGCAGCGCTCAATAAAGCGAAGCAGTCCGCTATTGATGGGGTGTTGTGATCGTTGATCGTTTATCGTTGTTCGTTGATTGTTATTCGTATGATATATTTAACCCACAACCGCCAACCGACAACTTTTAACAGTTTTTCAGTTTATTTTCTTTTCTTTGCTCCGCGAAATTGATTGCTTGCGTTTTGCAGCCACACACTATCTAAATCAAAATTTATGTCAGAAGTTTATGTAATTGCTGCCGTGCGTACTGCGATGGGTAGCTTTGGCGGAAGTTTAAAATCTGTATCAGCCACTCAATTGGGAGCAGCTGCTATTAAAGGCGCTTTGAAAAAAGCAGGAATAGACGGGAAAATTGTCAATGATGTATTAATGGGTTCGGTATTACAGGCGAATCTGGGTCAGGCACCCGCACGTCAGGCTGCAAAATTTGCCGGATTGCCTGATGAAGTCAATTGCACAACTGTAAATAAAGTGTGTGCCAGCGGAATGAAAGCCGTGGCGCAGGGAACGCAAAGCATCTTGCTGGGAGATGCGGATGTGGTGATTGCCGGTGGTATGGAGAGTATGAGCAATGTGCCTTTTTACACCGACAGTTTAAGATGGGGCAATAAATACGGTAATACATCACTGATAGATG
>JBKDRQ010000252.1:0-2673 GCA_046341135.1 Bacteroidota bacterium | reverse complement strand
CTTGCTGTGTATTGCGATGTATTCTGTGAATAGGCAGATTGAGAAATACAAATAATCAGCAAAAAATATAGTTGAATGGTTGGTAATGGCATTTTGTTTTTTAAGAATAACGCATAATTTTATTTTTTCGTTGTGGAGGATATGTTAAAAGAAATTATGAAGCATATCAGTATAACAATTTGAATTGATGTGATTGTTGACCGCTTTTGAGAGAGATTTAAAATAAGGTTGGTTGCAATAATAGATTATTTCTATCTTTAATACAGAAACAACCAGATAATTTCAACCAAAACTATACTTTCATGCAATTTCGTTTTTTGCTATTTTCTTTTTTAATACAAATCTCATTTATCTCTTATTCACAGACTGGAAATGTTGGTATTGGAACAAGCGAACCAACTGCAAAATTATCTGTAGAAGGGAACGACGCAACACCGGATGGCCAGAATGCGGCCATCAAAATACGGAATACATCTTCTGCCAATGTCTGGTACCTGCGTGCAGGCGGGGGCAGTGGTACGAATACACCCTTAGGTGGTTTCAGTATCGCAGATAACAGCGCATACCATTTTAATATGAATTCAAATTGTAGCGTAGGATTAGGTATACAACCAACATCCGCAAGATTACATGTAAATGGTGATACACGTTTGCAAGGCAACAGTGTCTTGGAATTTGGTGCCGGCATTACAGGAAAAGAAATTAATGCCGGGAAAATGGGTTACAATGCTTTTGGCACAAATGCACTCACATTTGTGGGAGCAGGTACAAATCCTACCAATCGTTCCGTTTATTTCTTTGCAGAAGGAGGAACCAATATGAACGGCCCGCTTGGGTTTAACGGAGCACTTCGTATCAACGGAAACGCAGGTACTTCCGGACAAGTGCTAACCAGTAACGGTTCAGCTGCACCAAGCTGGCGAAATACTTCTCTTTCAAACAATGTTAGATTTGCGGCTAATTTCACCATCAACTTTGACGCACTGAGCGCAGAACAAAATACTTATACAACTACCTATAATTTAGAGCCTGCCAGCGTTACTATCGGAACGAATACCATTACCATCAATAAATCCGGATTGTATCATTTTGAAGGTTTTGTAAGAAGAAGTATTGGTTTTTCAGGAACCCCATCTATTCTAGATACCGATTTCTCCTTAGTTCTTGATGGAATAATTATAAGGTACGAGGAAATAGAGCCTCTTTTAAGAAATAACGGAGTTACAAGCAGTGTAAGTTATTCAAAAACAACACACTTTTCGCAGGATATTTACATAACAGCACCGGGGATTATTCGATCCAGTACGGCGATAAGTTTTAATGCCGGGACTTCCAGTTTATTGTCCAGAAGCGGTTCAGGCGTCATTACAGGATACCTTATCAGCGAATAATCTGAGACATATTTGTAGAAAAAATATGCCAAAATACTTCATAAACTAACGTTCAAATTTATCTTACCGCCGAAGCTTCCTGCAAGGAAAGGCGATTGCTTAAACTTTCTTAACGATTATTACTGCCATATGGATAAGTCCATTTATCTGGCCGACCTCAATTCGGTTGGACTCAAAGACATTGAACAGGTAGGCGGCAAGAACGCTTCATTGGGCGAAATGCTGCAGAACCTCACTTCTCTTGGTATTCAGATTCCCAACGGTTTCATTATTACGGTTGCGGCTTACCGTGAGTTCATTCGTTTCAATAATCTAGATGAAGCGATCAAAACCATCATTAATCAGATTGATTTTGACGATATCGAATCGCTGAGAAGAGGCGGTCTAGCGGCTCGTCAGCTCCTGAAAAACTCAAAATTCCCTAAGGAACTCAGTGAGGCTATCATCGAGAAATATCATGAACTCAGTAGCAGTTATGATCAGGAGGTGACTGACGTAGCGGTACGTTCTTCTGCAACAGCTGAAGATCTTCCGGATGCTTCCTTTGCTGGTCAGCAGGAAACCTATCTAAATGTGCGCGGCCCTGCCTCATTAATGAATGCGGTTCGTAATTGTTTCGCTTCCATCTTCACCGATCGCGCCATCAGCTATCGCAATAATTTTGGATACGACCATTTCAGCATCGGTCTCTCCGTCTGCGTACAAAAAATGGTGCGTAGTGATCTCGGTGCATCCGGTGTTGCGTTTTCATTAGATACGGAAAGCGGTTTCAAAGATGTGGTGGTTATCAATGCTGCTTTTGGTTTAGGTGAAATGGTGGTGCAGGGTTCCGTTTCTCCGGATGAATACATTGTATTTAAGCCGACATTGAAGCAAGGTTTCTCCAGCATCATAGAAAAGAAACTCGGTATCAAAGACCGTAAAATGGTGTATGGCGATAATCCGGATGAGCGCGTACAAATCATTCCGGTTGAAAAACCTTTACAGGCGCGTTATACTTTGAAAGATGAACGTATCATTCAGCTCGCTACATGGGTAACGCAGATCGAAGAATATTACTCCAAACTCAAGGGGCACTGGTGTCCGATGGATGTAGAGTGGGCGATAGATGGATTATCAAAAGAACTCTTTATCGTGCAGGCGCGTCCTGAAACCATCCACTCACAAAAAGATTTCACCAAAATCACAGAGTTTGTGATGGATGAATCAGCTGAACGCAAAGCCTTGCTGAAAGGAATTGCGGTGGGTGATAAAATTGGTACTGGTAAAGTAACTATTCTCT
>JBKDRQ010000251.1:0-2507 GCA_046341135.1 Bacteroidota bacterium | reverse complement strand
AACGATGTTGTTGATGATGTTGCCCCAGTAAAAATGTTCATAAAAAGCCGGAGGGGTAGAAATATAATCTGAAACAGTTGCCTGCATAATGTTTTCTGCGAATGCAAGCCAGTCTTCATCTTTAACAACTCTTAATTTTTGACCGGCTATCATACTGTCAACACCCGCAGCACCGGATACAGTGGATACTACAGTCGTACCCATCCCCAAAGCTTCAATCATTTTTGTTTTTATACCTCCACCGGTAATTACCGGATTAAGCAAAAGGTCTGCTGCCTTGGTGTAGTTATTGATGTCTTCTACAAATCCTACATAATAAATTCTCTGGTTCGAGTATTCCCTGAGTTTATGATAACGGTCGGGCAATTTTTTTCCGGCAATCAGTATGTTGCAGACAAAGCCTTTGGATTGAAGTATGGGTTGAATGTGATGGAGGATAACGTCAAGTGCTTCCTGGTTGGGTTTGTAATCAAGCAGGCCGTTGAAGAAAAGTAATGGCAGATCGGGATTCAGTTTGTGTTTATTGCAAATTTCTTTTTTGCAGACGGGTTTGTCTGGTGGACTGGTTTTTTCATTGATTCCATAAGGTACAACCTGGCATTTCTCTCTCAGTATACCCATTTTATCAATAATATAATTCTGATCAGCTTCCGTAATGCACAATATCTTATCACATCGCCTGAGTACCCATCCTTCATAGATGGCTAGAATACGCCACCATGATTTACCAATTGTTCTGAATCTTTCTGCTTCCACATTGTGGGCATGACAAATGATGCGCACATTTGAAGAAAAGATTCTCAGTAATGGGATCAGCCAGCCCATATAGGGATGTTCGATAATGACAGTATCAATGGAGTATGAACGAATCAGTTTTATGAATTTAAAGCATAAAAAAAGATTAATATACCTCCATCTTCCTCTGTTTAATAGCGGATGAAAAACATAATGCTTAACTAAAGATGCATTATTGTCTGCCGTGCCGGCAACATGTAACTCAACTTTGGCGCCCAGATACTCATTAAAGTGTGCAATCAATTTTTGACCTCCTGAGAAATACGGGAGGTAAGGATAAGGGACAATATTTAACACTTTCTTCATCTGGCCGCAGGAGAAGATTTCTTCCATTCCCAGTAAAGGCTTCCGCCTATAATCAGATAAATCAGGATGGTGCTGATCAGACTGATCATATTTCCGTTTTTATAAGCATTCGGCTCAAAGCGAAATACAATTTCATGTACACCTGCCGGAATAAATAATCCCCTCAGCGCATAATTCGTTTTGACAATTGGAGCTAGTTTGTTATCGATGTATGCATTCCACCCTCTGTCGTAATAAACTTCACTGAATACGCCAAACTGCGGGGTGACTGCAGATGAGCGGTATCTAATGCTGTCATTTTTATTAAATATGAAATTTAGTCTGGCCGTACTGTCAGGAATGGGATTTAATGCAATATCGTTTTTGAATTTAGCCTGAACGATTGCAGTATCTCTGAGTGCGGTATTGTCCAGGGCGCGCATTTCATCTTTCCCGTTTTCTACGAATTTAATTCCTTTTACCAGCCAGCAAGGGCCATATGCTTCAGGATTTAGTTGCGCAACCGGTTGATTGGTTTGAGGATTATTTACAATAACATACTTGGTGTTCAGCATGTTCAAGACTTCTATATTGTTTTTTGAAATTTGCTCCTGAATCAGATCCTGATAAATCTGCAACTTCGCGGGATGATAACCTCCGATGGAGTTATGGCGGTAAGCTGTTCCTGATTCATTGAAAGGATCTACGGATGTATTGAATACACGAAAATATCCTGTATCTTTTTTGATTTGTTCGACAGCCGCCGTTTTTGTAAAACTGTTTTCAAAATCAGTCTGCTCCACATAATCATCCGAATTCAGATAGCGGCTTGCAACGGATATCAGATCAAAGATACATAGTACAGAAAGTGCAATGATGCCTGCCGTAAATTGTTTTTGTTTTTGCGTAAACCAGAGGATGCCGAGTGTAAGTGAGATTAAGATAATGGTTCTTGTCAGATCAGATCCAAACAGATTTTTTCTGTCTTCATTAATAGCACTTACAAACCCTTTTCCAAACTGTTCAGCTTCCTGTTGCATGGCGGAAGTAGGAGTCTGGCCTTGCGACATTTGCTGCATCATAGCATTGCTCATGTTTTCTTTAATGTCTTTGTCACCGGGTCCGGCATAATCAAAGCTTAAATACAATGAGCCTGCAATGGCTACTATTACAGCAAGTGTAATAATACTCCGTTTGAAAAATATTTTTTTCGATAATGTCTGGTCTTCATAAAAAAATTGTTGCATTCCGATCCCTGCAATCACTATAAAGCATAGCTGAGTCATGAAGAGTGCCATGGAGGGAGCACGGAACTTTTTATAATAGGGTAGGTAGTCAAATAAGAAATAATTGACAGCGGAGAAGTTTTTGCCCCAGGCAAGAACAATGCCGAAAATACCGGCGGCCAGAAGACTCCATTTGATCCA
>JBKDRQ010000250.1:0-2867 GCA_046341135.1 Bacteroidota bacterium | reverse complement strand
ACTTATCCTTATCCATATATACTGCGGTGATAATCTTCTCCGGATCAAACTTTTCTATCATCAGGACACTTTCCGGATCAAAACGCTGCGTGAGCTCCTGATCAGTAACTTCATAATTACCATCACGATAAATTACCAGTATTCTGTCTTCCGGCTCAAAAGTTCCCAGTAGCATTCCCTTTTCATCGGTATTGAGTCTGCCGAATTTATCATCAAACCACATCTTTTTGCCGCTTAGTGTCGCTTTCCCTTGTTCCTTGAACTTGACTGATTTTACCGGATATTTTGTTACCTGATTACCCATACTGCTTCTGCCTTTAATATCCAGTTCTTCAAAATAGAAATCCAATTCTTTAATTCTTGCGCTGCAACTTGGGCTTAAAACAATCTTTACCACTTCTGCTTCACCATTTGGATTTACAGAAAAATAATGCACTTTGCTTTTATCATCTCCTTTTGTAAGATCATATTCTTTTTCACGCGTAACGCCGGTTACATTAAAACGCTTGGCATAGCTGACACCAGATTTGCCATCCAGGTAAATCATGTTATAGGTAGTTCGCTCATCATTTTTCTGAAAAACAGCCACATGGATAATATCCTTCCCGATGTAGGTCTTCTCGCCTACTTTACATACCTTAAGAATACCTCTTTTTGTAAAGACAATAAGATCATCAAACTCACTGCAATCAAACAAGTATTCATCTTTCTTAATAGAGGTACCTACAAATCCATCTTCGCGATTTACATACAGCTTCGTATTGGCAATCGCCACTTGCTTCACCTGAATGGTTTCAAAAGGTTTAATTTCTGTTTTACGCTCTCTTCCTTTACCATACTTCTTCAATAAATTTTCATAGTATGCAACCGCAAATTCAACCAGATGTTCCAGATCATATTCTACCTGCTGAATATCAGCTTCAAGCCCTTTGATCTGATCATTTAATTCGTCAATATCGAGTTTGTAAATACGGCGGACAGGTTTCTCTGTGAGCTTAAGAATATCTTCTTTAGTAACATCTTTCTTCAGTTGTTTTTTGAAAGGAACAAAGGCTTTATCTATAGACTCAATCACTTTCTCCCAGGTCTCGTGTTTCTTTTCAAGTTCCTTGTATATTTTTTCTTCGAAGAAGATTTTCTCCAGCGATGTATAATGCCATTTTGCCTGCAGTTCAGCCAGTTTTACCTCCAGCTCTTTGCGCAATAATTCTTTGGTTTGCTGCGCAGATATATTCAGCAATTCATGAACCCCGATAAATCTTGGTTTATTATCTACAATCACGCAGGCGTTGGGAGAAACAGATATTTCACAATCCGTAAATGCATACAACGCATCTATGGTAATGTCTGGAGAAATACCCGGCGCCAGGTCAATCTGGACCTCAACCTGAGCAGCGGTATTATCCGTAACTTTTTTAATTTTTATTTTACCCTGATCATTTGCTTTAACAATACTCTCCATCAACTGAGTAGTTGTAACTCCATAAGGCACATCACGAATAATCAATGTTTTTTTATCCAGCTCTTCGATACGGGCACGCACCCGCACTTTACCTCCACGCTTTCCTTCATTGTACTGGCTTACATCAACCATTCCTCCCGTAAGAAAATCAGGAAGTATTTCAAACTTTTTCCCTTTCAGACTTTTGATAGACGCCTCAATAAGTTCACAAAAATTATGCGGCAATATTTTGGTAGAAAGCCCCACTGCAATCCCGTCTGCCCCTTGCGCCAGCAGCAATGGAAATTTCATGGGTAAGGTTACCGGCTCGTTCTTTCTTCCGTCGTAACTCAGCTGCCATTCTGTTGTCTTAGGATTGAAAGCAACCTCCAGCGCAAACTTGGATAAGCGCGCTTCAATGTAACGCGCAGCAGCTGCATCATCTCCTGTGCGGACATCACCCCAGTTACCTTGTGTATCTATCAGTAAATCTTTCTGTCCGAGATTCACAAGGGCATCGCCTATACTGGCATCTCCATGCGGATGATATTGCATAGCCTGACCAATAACATTGGCAACCTTATTGTATCTGCCGTCATCCATTTCCTTCATGGCATGCAGAATTCTTCTTTGCACAGGCTTTAACCCATCTTCTACGGAAGGAACAGCTCTTTCCAGAATTACATAGGAGGCATAATCGAGGAACCAGTTTTTATACTGTCCTTGAATACCGCCCTCCTGCCCCATAAATCCATCCGCTTTTTTTGAAATACTCATATCCTTTTCTTTCCTTTAATGGTCTTTATTGATTTTCAGATAATACGCCCGACTTCTTTTTTATCTCAAAATCTTTCATGTTTTTCACCGAACCCTGCACATCGTAAACATCCGTCTGCAACAATGTCTTCAAGCGCCAAAGTAAAAAAGCTTCTCCAGTACTGTTTTTACTTTTTTGAAGATATTGATGAATAATCTTACTTACTTTTTGCCAATCATCTGTTATAAATTTTTTCAATTCGCTATCATAAATATCTTCCGGATGTACAGATAATTTCTTTCCTCCCTCCAACAATCTTACATTCCGTTCATCCTGACAAATCTTTGTCCACTCATCAGGATCGACTTCAAATTCGCTTGGCGTAATTGCACGGGCGAGGCGTATGGCTTTCAGCAGTTCCTTTGGCAAAATCTGACTTATCCATTCAGGATAAAAAAGCTGCCCCTTCTCGTTGATAAAAGGCAGATTATTCAGAAAGATCACAAAAATGCGACCCTGATATTGTTTTAGCTGCGTCATCAACCAGTAATAACCACATACATCATGTTTATTTTGAGCCATCCATATCCATACAAACTCATCCTGTTCCCGCTCAAGTAATTCTACAATTTGTTGTACCACTGAGGAGTCGCCAGTATTTTTCCCCAG
>JBKDRQ010000249.1:0-4377 GCA_046341135.1 Bacteroidota bacterium | reverse complement strand
ATATTTTTATGGTTTAAAAATAGGATATTTTCCTCGCCTTTGCTAACATTGAAAATCTGATCTCTTACAACCGGATTCATACAGTAACCCAAGTTTGTTTTAAAATGAACACCATCGACAAGGCTTTTAGTCCTTTCCGCTGCCATAACCCAAAAAACACAACTTCTGCATTGTTTTTCCATAATGTAACCCAAATTACGCTTTTTCCCAATTTCCCATATTTTTTTGCCTACTTATACATATATTATATACACCCCTTACTTTATATATATTTTATTATTTTATTTTTATAACTAAAAAGAAGTAGGAAATAAGGAAATAGAATATAATAGTATTGATAATCAATGGTTTAATATTCCCGACTAATTTTGGGAAATTGATTTTAAAATTAGGAAACTCGGAAATCATAATTTTTTTAGGATATGATTTTTGCCTTAATTTTCCCATTTCCCAGATATTAAAAGTAATCTTCCGACTCATTTATATTTAGTTTAGGAATGTCATTTTGTTGATTTGGCCACGATATAAACCGATAAAACCGACCTGAATCATTACCTCTTTTATAACTTAGATCCACTTCAACATCACGAACTTGAGCCCACTTTTTAATCCATTTTGTTAAAGTATTCTGGTTTATTTTATTATTATTACAAACCTTATGGATAAGCTCTAAAACCTCCTGTTTAGATTTACAGATGTAATAATCCGGATTATTAGAATATTCTTTAAATTGAGCCATATTAACGCCGTTTGTAGTTAGACTACCCCCGTTCAAAGATCGTTCATTCTTGAGCACCTGAGGGGCAAACAAAAAGAAATTAGACTGAAGCTGGTCATCCATCCATTCAACAAATCCTTTATCTGTGTCATTTATCAAATTGCGGTCTATTGAATTTGAAGTCCTTACGGTAATCTTACCACGATCCTGAAGCATTAAATACTTTTGAGCGCAGGCAATCATAAAATTGTCAAATTTTGACCATTCTAAACTATCCCAGTCAATAAAGAAAGCCCTGCCAAATTCATCAATAGGTTTGTAATTTGAAGTGAAATGTTTCACAACAGGGAACTCAAATTTTCGATCATAAGTACTATCATCCATTTCACCAACGGCGTAATTTGAGGTTATAATGATCTTTGGAGATGTTTCATAAGGAATGATCACTTTGGCTTTATTCTTTGCGTTTATTTCAATGCCTTCAGTAATTTGACTGAATAGCTTTGTGAATCTGAATGACTTTTCAACGTCATCAATAAAGATAAGGTTCGTATCCATTTGAACGGATTGCCATAAAAAGGAATCACTAAAATTCATTGTCTTTCCGTTGATGTAACTTGTTTTTCTAAATTCCTTTATGAACTTAATCATAACACCTTTACCGGATCTGCCTTGGCTTTCACCTTCAGATTCAGCGGATACATCCTCCATTATAACCGTAGCCTTAGAAATCAACGGGTCTTTATACCTGCTCAAATTGTACCCAATGATCTGATGCAACTGGTCAACATCGCTACCACCTAAAATGCCTATAAAACGATCAGCATCGCATCCAATGTAATTATTAGGTTCAAAGCGTCTATTTATGATATTTTCCTCCCAGACTAATCCTTTGATCTCATTGTAAAGAACAGGTTCACAGCTTTCATTTGTAACCTTTACGGCGCAATTAGTAAAGAAAAACCACGTTTCATTTTTACTATCCCTTACAAATTCGCGGTTTAATATTCCAATCAACCCCTGCATAAGTCCGCCGCTTTCTTTAAATATTACAGGAACTTTCTCAATCATATCGTCAAGGATATCCGGCTCCACTTCATTCAGGAATGCTTTAATAAGATCGGATATTTCAGCAATGCGGACTTTGTTATTAATAACTTGTACAAGCTGATTATCGTAATAGTAATAACCAATAGATTCAAGCCACGCCGCAAGCTCAGTGTATTTAATTTTTATTCGCTTATTTTCTTTTTTCCAAAACTGCCCTTCATCTGTGATATTAACCCCAATGCCTTGTGACGCTAATTGTTTTTGAGCGTTGTGAATATTACCATCGTGGTAAAAGTGGGCGTAAATCCCGAACGGTGTGTATCCTTTACCTGCTTCCAGTTCGCTACCTGTTGAGAATAAATAAAGAACATTACTATCTTTAAAGATACTTCCTGAATGGTTGGAAGTCGCACCGGGGCGGCGAACCACTACCTTATCACTTAGTTCCATTACTATTGTCCAATTACGATCAATAAGCTCCTGCTGAATATAACGCCAATTGTTTTGGGTGTTAAATACTTTCCACGGGCTATCTTCACGCGCGTAGTCTTTTTTCTTTACTTCATAAACAGGGGTTTCGTCATAGGATCGCATTACAGACATAAGCCAACCGCGCTCTTCCATATTAAGTTTTGGCAGCTCACAGGGATTGCCTTTGATATAAAAGTACCCGGCGGAGGGGGCAGTCTTGATGTATTTTTTATTCGTTTCATCAATCCGCTCGATAACCGTTACTGGGTGTGGTGAACCTTCAACCCTTGCAAGTACCGGGTCACCTCCAACTATTTCGGCATAATACTCAATATGTGCGCCGCCGGTGGGTGTGGTGCAAATGACAAGTTTATCGTAAAGCTCCTGCCAACCTTGCTCTATTGTATTGAGTATCTTTTTAGTTATGCCTTTACAATTCTTTTCATCAATATCAATTACCTCCATTCCGCGCTGAATCATAATACCTATGTCGCAATCCCGATCAAAATAATAATCTACATTATTTAAATGTATCGGATGCTGCACTATGTCGCTTATTTTTTTAATGCTGGATGTAGGACGCTTTTCTCCTTTGTCGAGCGGGATGACGTGATGCCCTGCCGCAATTAATTCCTTTGCTGCAACGTAGCAGGCTTTGTCAATGATCTCACCTTGTTCAAGATAGTCGTAGATGTTCATTAGCAATATTGTTTAAATAGTTCTTTATATTCTTTTTCTATTGTATCAACTTCTTCATCACATATTATCTCAGTTCCATTTGATAAAAGTATTTTTGCATGAGCTTTCATACAATCTTGACCTTCAATTTGTAGCCAATATTCTGTAATTGTAACAATATGATCAATATTAATGTGAACAGTATCGTAATCAGTTTTTGCTGCTTCTAATGTGCAAATTGTAATAAATTTCATTTTTCATTTTCTTTTGATAGTTTAATAAATAGTTGTCTTAATTCCTTTGCCATTGTAGCCTTTACCATTATGGTAATTGGTACTCGTTTGTCTTTGGCTGCCATTTTCGGTCGCCCTCGTTTTTTCTTTACTATTTGCATAAAATATATTTTTTACAAAAATAAGGAAAATATTTTTTTATTTAAAATAAATATTTATATTTGTATCCTAAATCGTTAAGCATATGTATACAATTCAAAACAAACAGCTCACTTTTCTCGATTCGAGGTTCTATCAAACCCCCGACGGGGATTATGTCCCAAGCGTAACTACGGTACTCGAAGCCTACCCAAAAGGCGCAAGCTATTACAACTGGCTTAAGGAGGTCGGCAAAGATGCGGATGAGATCCGTGACGAAGCAGGCCGCCGTGGGTCGGTAGTTCACAAACTTACTGAAGATTACGATCAGGGCAAAGAGGTTAACCTTATCAACCCGAACGGCTCAATAGATTACAAGCTCAATGAATGGGCAATGTTTGAGCGTTATGTTGAATTCCGCAGTAGGTTTCAATTTGTAACCGACTGCATCGAATTTAATATTATCAGCAAAGAATTAGGCTATGCGGGCACGATTGACAGGATTATTGATTTTAGTGGTGTTAAAATACTAATGGATATTAAAACATCGAATGCCATTTATTCATCTTACTGGCTGCAGCTTGCCGCTTATCGTAACCTGCTTAAATCGCAAGGTATCAATGTTGATAAGGTTGCAATCTTATGGCTCAATGCAAAAACGCGTACGGAAGGCAAAAAGGATGCGGTGCAGGGCAACGGCTGGCAGCTTTTGATTAAAGATAATAGCGCGATTGACTTAGGTCTTTTCAATGCTACATATCAGCTCTGGTCGATTGAGAATGCAGGAAGTAAACCCAAACAATTAACCTACCAAATAAGCCATAAGTTATGAGATTAACTATTAATTACCCGGTGGATATTGATTCAGAGATCTTTGACGTAAGATTTACGGCTGAGTGCTATATGACTAATGACGGCATCGGATACCACGATTATTGTGGTGTGAGTAGTTTTGATGCTGGCAGGGATTATTTAGCCATTGAGGATATTGAATGGGATGAATTCCTCTACACTCTTGAGGAAAACAACGAGATCCGTAAGATCACAAAAACATACGATTTTCGTAAAACATTAAAAGCTGAATATTTA
>JBKDRQ010000248.1:0-7457 GCA_046341135.1 Bacteroidota bacterium | reverse complement strand
GCTTCCAGTTGTTGTAAAGTAGAATTAGACACACAGGCAATTTTTGATGCCTTAAGCAGATATCTTAAAATCCATTTCTGATATAAAATTCCGGTTCTTGTTGATGTACAACAGGCATCCTGATACCCTAAAGATCCTCTGATAGCCAAAACATCATGGCAAGTTATTATCGTTTTATTTTTCGGCAACCAAAATAAATAAGGCGAATTGGAGTGATCTGCTATATGAAAAAAAAGAGACGTTCTAAAATATTTAATTTGTAATATTAAAAGGCAAAAAGGAGTAATAATAAACTTATCAAAATAAGCAAGCCATTTACTGATTCCTGATATAGTATGACGAAAAAAAGATCCCAAAAGAACGGGAGGATAAAAGATAACGGCGGAGTGGGAATGTGTAGAATAGTACCGCTGTAACATAGCTGCAAATCGCAGCATGCTTTCCTGACGATCCTTTTTATAATTAGCTACAACTATTATTTTCAAGATTCAGCGAATGAGTCGTCTGTTTGAAAGTTTTTTGAAGCCATGAGCATTCCTCCAAAGAAGATTGAAAATCCAAGTGTGGTTGGCTGTGCCCATTGTCCCAAAACTATATTAAATATGCAGTGAAAGAGTAATAATAATGGTAAAAAAGAACCGTTCATATATCCTCTAAAAGAAATTCTTATCATTTTTAATGCCAGGAATATTCTAATAAGAATAAAAGATATACCTAACAATGCACCCATTTCACCAATTACTCTCCCCCACTCTCCTTCAGATATAATGAATTGAAGCTGCCCTGTATTTAATAAGCTCCCTACATTAGTGCCCAACCCTAAACCGTAACCCCAAAATGGAAGTTCAGATGAAAGATCTAATGAATTACTGATACTGCCAAGAAAACGATTCAACACTACGCCTTCAATTCCCCCTTCAGATTCATTAGCCTTTTCAAATCTCTCTCGAAATACATCAATACTTGTTGAAAAGAAATCAGCATTACTTAGATAGACAAGCAATAAAACTGAAAAAATACTGATTAAGCTAAGACGCCAAAAAAGATATGAATTCTTAATTAAAGTAAAAAGATAAAAAATGAAGGTTGCACCTATACTGAAAAATAAGGTTCTGCTAATAGAAAAAGGAATACTTATAAAAACACAAAAAAGAGCCAATATCAGTAACCATTTTGGAATTTTTAACTGATTTGTAAGACCCCAAAAAACAAAAACAGATACATATGTAAAAAATAATACGAGGCCGTTGGTAAACGAAAAAGTTCCAGGGGGTCTGAAATATCCCTTTGCGCCAATAAAGCCAGCTCCTTCCATATTATCACCTAAACCTTTATTGATCCATGCGTTTTGGGGGCTATAAAATTGAAAGATGATAAGTAGAAGCATAGGTATACTTAAAATGATTGTCCAATAGGCAATGCGTTCAAAGTCGGTTTGGCGAAATACTTTTTCAATGATAAAAATGAGTGGGAAGTGAAATAAAAATATCCTCAATCCATATAAGGCGATATATATATTACCATGACCAAGATAAATAGTCGTATAAAAAGATATAAAGGCAATAATTAGAATTAAAAAAAGATAAACATTCCATTGAATAAACCGGTAACGAAATGCCATATATATGATGTAGATAGCTACCGGGTCTCTTATGAGTAATAAAGGACCGGATAACTGAGGTAACATCCATCTTCTAATGGCTCCTTCAAAAAAAAGCAAAGCAAGATATAAGTATAACGCAACAATTATATTCTTTTTTGCAATATTTGATTTATGTAAAATCAGCTCCTTCACGAGTCTCCTTTTTTAAGAAAACCAAGAACGGCAGCAACTACTTGATCACCGTAGTTGACCCATGAATGTGTTGCTGCTGTTTGGATAGCATTACGTCCGCAAATTTCAATCCTATCAGGATGATCTAATAAATATGTAATTATATTAATCAACTCACTTGTTTTGCCTGGCGTAATGAGCCATCCATTTTTATCATGCTCTATAAAATCGCCGCCTGCCGTTCTATTCGTAGTAATGACCGGTAAACCCTGAGACATGGCTTCTGTTATTACTAATCCAAAACCTTCAAAAAGAGAGGGGAATAATAAAACATCATGTGTACGCATCAACTTAATAATCTCATGATGTGGTAAATAGGGAATATAATGATGTTTTTTAAGTGCGTGATTTAGCGGAACACAGTCATTGGTTGTCTTTTGTCCGACAATAGTCAATTCAATATAATCTGAAAAATGATCGGCTGCAAAGATAACATCAGCGATTCCTTTTCTTTGTGTTAGTCCGCCAACATACAAACATTTCAATTTTCTGTCTTTCCCGGAATAATAATCTCTTGCATTAGCATTCACGTCAGGAAATCCGTATTTAATTACCCGAATATTGTTGGGTTTAAATGGGGCTAACTGTAGCGTTGAGGCTGTGAAATTGCTGGCCACTAAAACCATATCGGCCATTTCGAGCTCTTTATCTTTTTTTAAACACTTTTTTTCTGAGTTTTTTAAGGCAGTTAATGTGTTTACCCATTCAGGCCACCGTTCTTGTTCTTGAAGGATATAATCATTGGCAGCTCTCCAATATCCTATGGGAAGATCATATATTTTTTTAAGTCCTATTTTATTGGCAGCTAAAAAAGAATGGTAAGCGGCATCTTCATAGGCATAGATGGCCTGCATTTTGGGGAAATACTCATGTAAGATATAATTAGCCAAATATTTGTCTATTCGGGTAATCACCTGATCTATTGAGAAGCGTCCTTTTTCATGGCGAATAAAATATTGCCAATTCAACTTTGAAAAAAGCCACCTTAGGACCTCATCGTATGGATAAACAATGGTTTTCGAACTTAAACCTGAATCATATGTCCTTCTGGATACTTCAGCAAATAAGGGATATTTAGAAAGCTTATCAAAAGGGGAATTTTCAAAATTGGCTATGGTCGTCATAAAAAGACTAAGCAAATGATGATCATTTAGCGCCTTTAAAACAGCTCTGGAATTTTGATTGCCGGTGGGATGTGAAAAGTAAATCATGGGTTATTGGGATAGCATTTTATTCCATTCCTGAATAATTCTATCTGTGGAATACTTTTGTTGATAATGTTTCTTGATTAAGGTAGCGTCTGTCTTTTTTTGTCGAATATTTTCAGCAAATCCCAAAACATTTCTTTTAATTGTATCAAAGCTTGATTGATAGTCAATAATCCGCGTATTATAGTCATCAATAAATAAGTCAGGAATACCTCCTTTGTTGGTAGATAACCAGGGAAGTCCGGCACTCATTACTTCCAGTAAACTCACAGGCAAGCCTTCGCTGTGTGTAGACAGTAACAAGTAACCATCCAAAATATTAAAAACAGAATGTAACTCATCCATTGTAGAAAATGAACCGTGAAATTGAATACTCGAATCTGGTTGCTTAAAATAAGAAGCATTAAACTGTTTCCCTTCTCCCCAAACATGAAAGGTGATATTGCTGCAATCTTTATCAATACTCAATTGCGAAAGTACTGGGATTCCTTTTTCTGGAATTAAGCGGCCATAATATCCTAAATGAATAATATCTGATTTTTTTTCAATGATAGTTTTTTCAAAATTTATACTTCTTGAAAAAACAGGTATTGTATATACTGATCTTTCTAAAAATAAACTCATCTGGGTGGCATTGTTCTGCGAACATGCAATTAAAATATGCGCACTATTCATCATTTTTACATAACTGACAGGCCAGGTTTTTCTGTCTAATACATCACCGGAGGTATGATGATGATGTATGTGTTTTTTGAACCGAAGCAGTTTAGATAAAAAATAGATCGAATTACCCTGTCCGTTTGTGTACAAAATATCATACTTATTAAAGAGTATTTTAAAATACACGAAAAAATATTTCAATTTCATTGAATGTATATCATTCACAAAGGCAACACGGCGACAAAATGTAGTTATTACATTTCTTTTCGATGATTCAATTTTGGAATTGAGAACAAGAAGATCTATATCATGATCCTGTTTGGAAAGTTCCTTGCAGAATTGGAAAATATGGCTTTCAATGCCACCTGTATTTAATAATTGTGTTGAAAAAACAAGGACTTTTGCCATACTGATCAGCTGCTAAATACTCTATTGATTTGAGATGATATTTTCAAGCGTAGAAGCAAAATAATAATGAAGCGATAGTACCACGCAGCAATGACAGATCTGATTTTAATGAAAAGGAATGTAGGTGATGTGGGATGTTTGATTACGTTCGATTTATTTTTAACCGAATGATTGACTATTGTGGACAAAAGTCTTTTCTGGTTTTTTAATCTATGGTGGTTGACAATTGAGATAGGGGCTTCTTCCATTTTCATGAGACTTTCATAGGAAATGACAGGGATAAACTGTTTAACTGTATAAAGTCTCGGATCAGCAGGATTAGGGTGAATTAAAATAACAGGGAGCCCCATTCCTATACAGGGCAGTGCACAATGAATTTTGGTGGTAATGATTAATTTGGCAGAACAATATTGATATAACAAATCATCTATTTGTTTTCTTCCTGCATTCACATAAGATAAAAAATCCCGTTCTACTATTTTAGGATTATGATTTAATCTGTCGATTTTTTGTTGAAATAAATCTTCTAATTTGTGAATAATATTTTCGGGAACAGGATGATCTATGTTATCAACCAGTAATATTGATTCTGAATGCGGAGTAACTTTGAATAAAGGTTTTTTAATGGTAGTAGTTAAGCAACCGGAATAATAGGCGGGGATCCCCCATCCCAAAAATAAACGTAAGGTTTTATCATCTCTGCAACCAATAGGTGCATATTTTCTGAAATGATCTCGTATCTTTTCAGACTTTAAGAGGTCGGAATTTGAAATATGAACAGATATATAAAGGGGGTATACTTTGGGCGGTGGTGGGAATTTTGAAAAATCATGCATATACCAGCCATTGGCAATCATAAAAGCTGGTTGATCAGGGTTTAAATCCGATAAAGATTCACGATCCACAGGATTAGCGTCTTCTGGCAAATACTGAGATGCAGACATCCCCTGGAGAATATCTCCGATATTATTTCTTAGTTTACCTTCAGCTATATAATAATGATTCATTAATTAGTAGTTCTTTCGTACTTTCTATAAATGATCATACATTGATAATAATGTAAGATATTGTTCAGTAATCTCATGTATGTTACTGTGCGGAATTAAAATGGGTAAAGCTTCGGGAACATTGTCAGAAACAAAAAATAGTTGTTTGGTGTAATCTTCAAAATACAAAGGACTAAAATTGAGGGGTCTTTCGCCTCTCAGTAACACAGGCAAGCCATGCTCCAGTATGGCAATAGTTGAACCGCTTTTATAAAAAAAGATAGCATCTGCTTTGGATATTCCAAAATCCATACTTGAAAGATAATCAGACAACTCAGTTGCCGAGATACTACCAACTTGAATAACATTATTAACACCAAGCAATCTATTCAGTGTATGAATAATATCACTACTAAGATTCCTGATATTCCCCAAAAAATGCATCTTTACATTTTGCTTAAATTTTGCACCTAATTTTACAAGCCAGGAGACTTGGGCAAAAAAATCATTATAATTTGTTGTCATGTTTCCAAACACAACAACGTCTAAGTTTTTTTTATCTTTATTTTTTGAATTATTTTTTTTAGAAATAGGAATATTTCCAAACAAAGGCAAATTCAAAGCATTAAAAGGTAATAGTTTTCGCTTGTATACTTCATTTGTGGTTGTAATGATGGCCGGGTTCAAATCATTTAAAAATGATTGAATCATCAACTTTTGAATTGATCCGATAATTTTATTTAAGACACTAACGCTTCCGTATGAACCTATCCAAAGTTCATGGAACATAATATGTATCTTTCTTGATTTTAAAACAGTATGTAATACTTGATGGACAAAAAAAGGAAGACCTTTATTATGAAAAGAAAATGGCACGTATTGAATACTTATCCAATCGGGATCAAAAGCCAGAATTTTTTTAGATAAAATATTTTTGAATCTATATGCCGGAATCCGATTCGATATTCTCGTAACTGATATCTTATTATTTCCATCTAAAAAGATATTATCTATGATGCCATGTATATATTTATCATGAATAGATATGATTTTAGTTTCTTGACCTAATTGAGTTATCTCTTTCGCTAATCTGGACGTATAATCCCCTACTCCATCTTTTCCTGCTTCAAGTGTGCCGCAAATAAAAAGAATCTTCATGAATGATGTCTTAGCCCCAATGTATTTAAACACATATTCATATAATGTACAGCTTTAGTCTCAAGATTTTTTATTTGTTGATGGTCATAATTAACAGGGGTTAAATCATGAGAAAATATTCGATCTGAAATTAAATCTTCAGGAGTAAAATATTGATTCTCTGGAATATTTAGCAAATTGAATAAATGCTCATTTTTCTTTGCATAAGCAAATGGAATTAGATAAAGTCCCAGCTTAAGAGCAAAAATCGTTGCATGATATCTGGTGGCAAATACTAAATCTGCAAGGGACATTTTTTTTACCATTAAGGTAAGGTCATCACTATAAGCGTGATGAGAAACAGGTAATTGATCCAATATAATCTTTGCGGCCAACTCATCCAATGGTGAAAAAGAAATCGTCTCTACGCGATAACCTTGATCAATGGCAATTTCTGCAAGCTTCCGGACATAGGTTCTGTAATTATCATATAAAACATGCCAAGATTCATAGAGAGAGGTTCTTTCCTTTTGATATTGCTGATTTCGAATAATTTGATTATCTACAATCTTTCCATATAAAGGAACGAGATTCATTAAAAAAACGGGCTTCCCAATTTTATAATGATCTAAAGGTCTCATCTCATCAAATGAAAGGGAAAAGGCGAGATCGGGGTGAACCTGAATATCTCCTCTTTGTGTAATTGAACGAAGAGATTGAGCTTGCTCAATACTTCTACAGCTAATCCATTTACAGGTATTAAGAAGCGCAAGGCTTTTCGATGAAAAATGATTTTCATTAAAATCTACGCCCAGTAAAGCAACTCTATCAAGTTTGCTTTTGTATCGATTATATAATGGCTCTAAGGCGCTGTTATATCCACATGCACCTCCCCCCAAAATAGCAAAATTGGTAAGGGGCCATTTCCATTTTTCAAGATTATATATCGTTTGAAGTCCTGAAGATATATTCCTGTTTTGTAATTGACGCCTTACAGAGATTCCAAGTGCCATATCTCCTAAATTAACTCCATGATACCCCCCAATAACAGCAACATCGGGAATAGATAATTGCTGTCTGATTCTTCTCGATAATTGATTAAATCGTGCCGAAGTAATAAACAAGGTAATAATTAATGAAACAGTCTTGAGTATGGGTTATCTCTGAACAAATCCCTGGTTCGCTCTCCTATTTTTTGAGCAGGTATACCGGCAACAATTGCAT
>JBKDRQ010000247.1:0-7103 GCA_046341135.1 Bacteroidota bacterium | reverse complement strand
TTCATAGGCGATGATTTTGAAAAATTTTTTCGAAATTAAAGCCGATAAAAAATTCAAAAAAGTTAAAGTTGATCCCAGATTGATTTTGTAAAAGCTTCCAAACCCGGATCGCGTGCACCCATCATTAATAATACAGAACCATCTGTGAGATGGGATCGCATTGCCTCCAACAATTCATTTCTATCCTCCACAAAATAGGCCTGGCATCCACGCTCTGAGAGAACATCAATCAGGTCTTTGGCTGATATATCTTTTATCGCCGTACCTCCGGCATAATATATTTCACTCATCCAGATTTCATCATCCGGACGCAATACTTTGGTGAACTCTTCAATAAAATCATTTTTTAAAAACTTCGTGGGTCCATAACCGTGCGGCTGAAACCAGGCGATCACCTTCGCAGAGGTAGCCTGACAAGCCTCTATAGCAGCAGCACATTTGGCTGGATTGTGTGCGTAATCGTCCACTACCCAAATTCCTTTTTTATTGCCCAATACCTGATGTCTTCTGTATATACCCTCATAATTTTTAAGCGCTTCAGAAGCCTCGTTTAATGAAATACCAATAAGGTTTGTCACAGCCACAGCCGCTAATGCATTTTCCATATTATGTCGACCGGGAGCATTGATGGTGAAAATAATTTCGTTTATTTTAAATGAAGATCTAAATCCTTCTTGCTTAAAATCTTTCGCATGATAGGCGGCATTATCGTTTTGATTCACGGAAAAATTCCATTCAGCATTTGCAGATAATGGTTTTGTAAGCAGATGAGATTGATTGACTACAAAATAACCGCGGGTATTTTTTTTGAAGGCATCAAACAAGTCAATCAGTTGATTGATTTCCTGATGATCTTTATCAACATTCAACAATACACCTACTTCGGGTTTGTATTGCACAATCGATCCGTCACTTTCATCAGCTTCTATCACCAGCCACTCCCCTTTGCCAACAGCCGCATTGCCAATTTTGCCTTGCTTAATTAATCTTGTTAATCCTGCACCACTGATGATACCGGGTTCCTTTCCGGCATAGGAAAGAATTTCATAAATCATGGCTACGGTGGTAGACTTTCCCGAAGTGCCTCCTACCGCAATGGTCTTTTTACTCTCTGCAATCAGCGCCAGCAAGGCAGAGCGGCGAATGATGGAAATACCCATTTGCTTCGCTTTGACCACTTCCTCTACGGTATCCTCAATAGCTGTTGACACCACAATCAGATCGGTAACAGATGTAATTCCAGATCCGTCCTGCGCAAAACACTGTATGCCTTCTGCTTCTAGATTTTGCTGCGTTTCATTGATTGATCCCCTCTGAAACTGGCGATCACTTCCACTAACATTTTTTCCGATTCCCTGCAGATATTGTGCAAGCGCACTCATGCCCGTTCCGGCCACTCCAATAAAAAAAGGAGATTGAAAATCAGCGATGGATTTAATCATATAGCAAAAGTAAATGAGTTTAACTGATAGTAGAATGTATAACTTTGTTCATCGATAATTAGTCAAATAACTTAAAACTAAAAACTTAAAAGTTAAAACTTGAATTATAAAAACACTTTTAAGTTTTAAGTTTTCACTTTTAACTTTAAATAAATGAAACTTATATCATATCTATACGAAGAACATGATTATCTGGGGGTGTTGGTAGATGGGAAAATCTACAGCATGGATCAGCTGCATCCTGATCTGCCGACCAATATGTCGATGTTTCTGAATTATTGGGATGAATTTTTACCGGCAGCACAATCCGGACTAGATGCCATTAAAGGGGGTAAATTATTACCCGCCCGCGCACTTGATCTTTCTCAGGTGCAACTGTTGGCTCCGGTGCCACATCCTACTTCCTGTCGAGACGGCTATGCTTTTCGCCAACACGTAGCTGCTGCCCGCAGAAACCGAAAGGTTGAGATGATTCCGGAATTTGATCAATATCCCATATTCTACTTTACCAATCACAACAGCATCATCGGAGAAGGCGATGTTCGCTGCATGCCTGATCATTTTGAAAAACTGGATTTTGAATTAGAGGTAGCTATTGTGATCTGTAAACACGGAAGAAATATCAGAGCAGAAGAAGCTGATCAATATATCGGCGGTCTTATGATCATGAACGACATGAGTGCTAGAAGATTACAGATGGAAGAAATGTTGCTCAATCTCGGCCCGGCCAAAGGAAAAGATTTTGCAACATCCATTGGCCCCTGGCTGGTAACACTTGATGAACTGGAAGCTTTTGAAATACCAGCTAAAGAAAATCATATTGGTAAAAACTGGAACCTGACGATGCTATGCCGTGTGAATGGGATTGAGGTTAGTCGCGGTAATGTAGGAGATATGGACTGGACCTTTGCGGAAATCATTGAGCGTGCATCTTATGGAGTGGATCTTTATCCGGGTGATGTGATTGGCAGCGGTACGGTTGGCACGGGATGTTTTTTGGAATTAAATGGTACCGGCAAATTGAATGATCCTAATTATCAGGAACAATGTCTGAAAGCAGGAGATCTAGTAGAGCTGGAAGTCGATGGTTTAGGTGTTTTAAGCAATACGATCATAAAAGAAGAAGATGATTTTTCTATATTGAAAAGAAAGAAGAAGATATAACTTAAAACTCTAAACTTAAAAATTAAAAGTTGAATACACTTAACCACTTTTAAGTTTTAATTTTTTACTTTTAACTTGATTCATGTTTATCGATCTATCACAACTGACGCCCGCCCAAAAACAACAATGGTTGCAGCATGCCGTAGCACCCAGACCCATTGCGCTGGCTTCTACCATTGATAAAGCAGGCAATGTAAATCTGAGTCCGTTCAGCTTCTTCAATTTATTTTCTTCCAATCCACCTATCGTGATTTTCTCCCCCGCAAGAAGAGTGAGGGATAATACGATCAAACACACATTGGAAAATGTTGCAGAAATACCGGAGGTTGTTATTAACATCGTAGATTATAATCTGGTTCAACAGGCTTCCATCAGCAGTTGCGAATATCCCAAAGAGACAAATGAATTTTTGAAAGCTGGTCTGACTATGGAGCCGGCTACATTGGTTCGTCCACCCATGGTGAAAGAAAGTAAAGTAAAACTTGAATGCAAAGTACTTGAGGTAAAATCGCTAGGCAGTGAAGGCGGTGCGGGTAACCTGGTAATTTGTGAAGTATTACGAATGCATACAGATGCTTCCATACTAAACGAAGAAGGCACAATGATTGATCAGCGAAAACTGCATCATGTGGCAAGGTTGGGAGGAGACTGGTATTGTAAAGTAGATGCGGGAAATTTATTTATGGTAGAAAAACCCAATGTTAAACTGGGTATCGGCATGGATGCATTGCCGGATTCCATTCGCTATAGCAAGGTGCTTAGCGGGAATCATCTCGGACAGCTTGCTAACGTTCACGAATACCCGAAAATAGATCCGGCTTTTCATGATGACCGTCTTAAGCAGATTATTCAGTATTATTCTGTGAATCCGGATGAAATGGACAAAGAACTGCATCAATACGCCAAAGAATTGCTGGATAAGGGAAGCATCAGTGATGCCTGGCAAATTTTGCTGGCGGGTTCAACACACTGATCAATTTATTTAATCCCCTTAAAAAGTGTATATATCTTCCTGTTTATTTTCCTCAGAAAAATAACCACATTTTATTTTCCCGGTTAATTCATCAATTTCTATCCAATCATACTTAAATGGTACTATTTCTTTTCCAGAAAAGTCAATTACCCCTTTTTTAATTGATAATTATTGAATCTCATGAGATTAGACTGATCGTATATATCAATATAGAATGAATACATAAGTCTGAAATCAGAATCCATAAGTTGATCAACTTGTACGTTTTGGTTACCAATACGCTTGCCCTCCAGATTACAAATAATATAGCTGCTGTCTGACGATTTTTAGTAATTGTAAATCAGAAAATTTTTATTGAGATTTTAACCAATTATTGTGAAAATCTGACGGCCATTCAACAATCAGCAAAATTTTATCAGTATAAATAATTAAAATATTCCCCCGAATGCTTTCTTTAGAATATCAGTAGTTCTTTTTGCAGGGTTTTTTCTGATCTCAGTTTCTTCTTTTGAAACCTGATCAAAAAGGGCTTCTACTGATTTTCCAACTACATAAGCAGTTAGATCTGGGTTTAGCTTATTTCGGTTAAAGGGAATTTTGTTATACCCATTGATAATATCATCATAATAGGCAGTAGCCTCCACTTTATCGAGTGAGGTCTTTACTACCGGCGTAAAGGCACTAATCAGTTGTGCAGAAGTCTTATCCTTAAAATATTTGGTAATACTCCCATCTCCTCCCTGAATTAAATTCAGGGCATCAGTTACCGTCATTTGTTTAACCGCATCTACAAATATTGGTTTGGCTGCTCCTACTGCATCTTCTGCTCCTCTGTTAATCTGTAAAATCGCTTTATCTACCTGCGGTCCGAGTCCAATAGCCCTGATCTTAGATTCCACTTTCTGTACTTCCGGAGGTAATAAAATTTTGTAAAACTGACTGCCAAAAAAACCGTCTGTTTTATTCAGGCTGGATACTGCTTTTTCTATACCCTGAGTTAAAGCCCCCTTCACACCATCTCCTGCTTCTGGGTCGGTAAGCTTATTAAGGCCGGGTATAGAGGGTATCTGCGCAATGGCAAAATTTGAAATAAATAAAATCAGGACGGTAGTGGCGATCAGTTTCATATGTGTATGTATTAAAATTAATATGCACCACTACCGCTTATTGTTTTTGTTTGTTTGGTTTCATGATCATAAAGCGTGGCAGTGAACGTAAAGCTGTTTGCAGATAATTTAGTAACCGTGCCTGTTTGACTACCAAACTGAACCGGATTGCTGTTTACATCTGTATAAATTGCGTATTCCTTACAACCTCTCAGTGAAGGCATATAATCATTTAATTGAGTCGTTCCGGAAGATGCCTGTGGCATATTTTCTATGGAAAAACTTTTTATCTCTCCGTGTGGCTTAATGATTACAACAGTGGATCCCTTACAATAAGGGCTTGGAGTTGAAAGACAAATTCCTGATTTGGTCACACCATCAAAAGTATACGTTGCTGTTCTGGGTTTAGTTGTTTTGGATACTTCCGTGGTTTTGGTTTCTTTATTATTCGGTGTAGTATTAGTACCGCAGCGCACCAGCAACAAGCAGGAAAAAAGTGCTAGCACAAATGATATCCTTTTATTCATGAGTAAATTTTTATTGGATGGGTTATCTAAATTTTACCAATTCTAAAAAGTGAATCAGCTTCAATACAAATATATTGAATATAGAACAGGGGTGAACTTTTAGATTTCAGATTTAGCAGTTTGTTTACCTTTGTCGTCATTTTATTGTATATGATGAATAGTCTTTTATCCGAACAAGAAATCATCCGCAGAGAAAAACTGGCTGAGCTGGAAAAATTAGGCATAAATGCCTATCCCGCACCCTTATTTCCCGTTTCACATTTTTCTGCTGATATCAAAGCCGCTTTTAATGAAAACAACAAGGCGGAATATGCGGATGTTTGCCTGGCAGGCCGGATCATGAGCGTGCGCGATATGGGCAAGGCCTGCTTTGCAGTGATACAGGACAGCAAGGGAAGAATTCAGCTCTATGTAAAGCGAGATGATCTTTGTTCCGGCGAGGATAAATCACTTTATGACATTGTCTTTAAAAAATTGCTGGATATTGGTGATATAATTGGTGTGAAAGGCTATGTATTCAATACCAAAACCGGTGAGACTTCCGTACATGTGCAGTCGCTTACCTTACTCGCTAAATCGCTGAAACCTCTACCCAACGTAAAAGAGGCAGAAGGACAAACCTTCGATGCAGTAACAGATCCTGAATTCAAATACCGTCAGCGCTATGCCGATCTGATTATCAATCCGCAGGTAAAAGAAGTTTTCGTAAAAAGAACAAAGCTGGTTAATACAATCAGAGAATTTCTAAATGAAAAAGGAGCTTTGGAAGTAGACACTCCTGTTTTGCAGAATATACCCGGAGGTGCTACGGCTCGTCCGTTCATCACCCATCATAATGCGCTGGATGTACCCATGTATATGCGTATTGCGAATGAACTTTATTTAAAGAGATTACTGGTGGGCGGGTTCGATTGGGTATATGAATTCAGCCGAAACTTCAGCAATGAGGGGATGGACAGAACACATAATCCGGAGTTTACCATTCTCGAGTGGTATACAGCCTATAAGGATTATTTCTGGATGATGGATATCACCGAGCAGCTACTTGAACAAGTGGCAATTGCCTTACATAATACTACAGAAGTACAGGTAGGTGAGAAAATAATTAGTTTCAAAACCCCATTCAAACGTGTATCTATTTTTGATGCCATCAAAGAACATACCGGTATGGATGTAAGCAGCATGGATGAAGAAGGATTGAGAGGCGTATGTAAGCAACTGAATATTTCCGTCGATGCTTCCATGGGTAAAGGCAAACTGATTGATGAGCTTTTCAGTAACACCAGCGAATCGAAATATATTCAACCTACCTTCATCACAGATTATCCGGTAGAAATGAGCCCGCTTACCAAAAAGCACCGCGATAAAGCCGGACTGGTGGAACGATTTGAGCTGATGATCAACGGAAAAGAAATCGCCAATGCCTATAGCGAACTGAATGATCCGCTGGATCAAAGAGCCCGCTTCGAAGAGCAGGTTAAATTAAAAGAGCGGGGAGATGATGAGGCGATGTTTATTGACTACGATTTCCTTCGTTCACTGGAGTACGGCATGCCTCCTACTGCGGGTATTGGTATAGGAATTGACAGGCTCGTAATGTTAATGACCGGTCAGCCCTCCATACAAGATGTTTTATTATTCCCGATGATGCGTCCGGAAAAGACAGAGGGTTAAGCAGTTTTATCTTATTCTTATTTATAATACTTATTCCTCATTATTAAAAAGGGAGTTTCAATATACTTGTATGATATTTTACTAACAAATATTGTAACTGTTAGCGCAAGTAGAATAAACCCCAATAGTGTCCATCCTGAGCATATCCAATTTAGTTTTTGGAAAATATGCATCTGGACTAAAATTACTGGCGTATGATAAACATACAAGCCATAAC
>JBKDRQ010000246.1:0-4832 GCA_046341135.1 Bacteroidota bacterium | reverse complement strand
TATCAGACACTGGAATCTATCCCTCTTTTTAATTTACCGGTCGCAAAGGAAAGTCGCAGTAAGATGAATGTAGTATTCACCATGAAAGATGCTGAACTTGAAAAAATGTTTATGCAGCAATGTAAAAATGCCGGTATTGTGGGCATCAAAGGGCATCGTAGTGTGGGTGGATTCAGGGCAAGTTTGTATAATGCGCTTCCTTTATCTCATGTGGAGGTATTGGTTGATGTAATTCGTGATTTTGCTCAAAAAAATAGCTGAGTACACTCGTTGAATTCAATCTGATGATTCGCTCTTTTTTTCGTTTCTTTGCACCAAGTTAGTGAGTATCTTATATGGCAATAATTTTACCCTTTAAGGCATTGCGCCCTCAGGCGCAGTTTGCAAAGCAAGTAGCATCTCGTCCGTACGATGTTTTGAATACACTGGAAGCAAAAGCGGAGGCACAGGGAAATCCCTTTTCCTTTTTACATATTACCAAACCTGAAATTGATTTGGCAGATGGCATACATCTGTACGATGATGCAGTTTATCAAAAAGCCAAAGAAAATCTGCAGGCTTTTATACAACGCGATGTATTGTTCATGGAGAGTAAGGCCTTTTATTATATCTATCGCCTCATCATGAATGGGCATAGTCAAACAGGGTTGGTGTGTACCAGCAGTGTTAAAGACTATGAGAATGATGTTATAAAAAAACATGAGTTTACGCGTCCGGAAAAAGAAAATGATCGTATTCAGCATATGAAAGTATGCGGAGCGCAGACGGGTAATGTTTTTATTGCTTACAGGGATGTTGATGAGCTGAACAAATTGATTAATAAATGGCAGACGGAAAAATCCCCGATCTATGATTTTACTACAGAGGATAATGTGCAACATGCTATCTGGATTATAAATGATGATGCAGCGGTCACTCAAATTTCAAAGCTCTTTAAGGAGCAGGTGCCCTGCACCTATATTGCAGATGGTCATCATCGTGCTGCTTCGGCAGCAAAAGTGAAAGCGGCATTGGGTAAAGAAGCTCCTTTGAGCGCAGGCTCTTTTTTAACAACGCTGTTTCCTGCCAGTCAGCTGCGCATTATGGATTACAACCGTGTAATTAAAGATCTTAACGGGCTTACAACAGAAACTTTCCTGCAAAAATTATCAGCAGATTTTCATATTAAGGAAGAGGATAAAACTCCTGTAAAACCTGAAGGCCTTCATCAGTTTGGTATGTATATAGACGGAAAATGGTATCGACTTACCGCCAACGAGGATAATATTGACAAGAACCATCCCATTGAATCGCTCGATGTATCTATCTTATCACGTCTGGTATTAGAAAAACATCTCGGCATCATGGATCAGCGAACCGACCACAGAATTGATTTTGTGGGCGGCATCAGAGGTTTAGGTGAACTGCAGAAACGCGTAGACAGCGGAGAAATGAAGCTTGCTTTTAGTCTGTATCCGGTAACCATGGAACAGCTGTTTGCGGTAGCCGACAGCGGAGAGGTGATGCCTCCCAAAAGTACCTGGTTTGAGCCTAAGTTAAGAGATGGACTGTTAACCCATATGCTTTCCTGATGAATCGTTAATTTAGCTGCTGAAATACTATCCAATCATGATGCGGCAAATCTTATTTTTATTTTTATTCGTAAATAGCGCTGTATCTGTATACGCGCAAGAGCCTGACGCCGCAACGTTGCATGAAACCGCTAAACAGTTTATGCGCAGCGGCGACTGGAATAACGCGGTTATGGTATTGACGAAAGCATTAGCTAAGGAGCCGGGCAGTATGGCTATAAAAAAAGATCTGGCACTTACTCAATATTATCAGCGAGATTTTGCGGCAGCAAAAGAGAACGTTAACCAGTTACTTGAAAGAGAAGATGCGGATGTGCAGGTGTATCAGATTGCCGGCAATATCTACAAGGCATTGGATGAGCTGAAAGATTGCGGACGTATATATAGAAAAGGGTTGAAAATATTTTCAGAAACAGGATCTCTTTATGCTGAATACGGAGAATTACTTTGGATGCAACAGGATCCCGATTGCATGAATCAGTGGCTTGCCGGTATCGAAAAAGATCCCGGCTATTCAGGCAACTATTATTTTGCATCTAAAGCCCGTTATGCGCAGGGGTCTATGGTTTGGGCTTTATTGTACGGCGAGATATTTATCAATCTGGAAAGCTACTCAAAACGAACCGCTGAGATAAAAGCATTATTGTTTGAGGCGTATAAAAAATATTTTTCTGCTGCTCCGGCTGCTGTCAAACAAAATACATTTATTGATGAGGTATCGAAGCAGCTGAATAAGAATCAATCGGTAGTTATGTCTGGTATTACTACTGAATCTTTAATTATGTTGCGTACCCGGTTTTTATTGGACTGGATGCATGAGTCTGCGGGTAAATATCCTTACCGCTTATTTGAACATCATGCTCAACTGTTGCAAGAGGGAATGTTTGAAGCCTATAACTACTGGATTTTTGAAGCCGCTTCAAATTTAAACAACTATGATAAGTGGATAAAAGAGCATGCAAATCCTTATCAGGAATTTACCCGTTTTCAGCGATCAAAATTGTTTAAGATGCCTGCCGGTCAGCACTATCTTAAGTAGATTTTACAATCCAAACATCACATAATTTTCCTATCTTAAATGCTTCTTAGTTATTAAAAGAAAAATATGAAGCCATCACGTTTATTTGATTGTATTGCCTATCAGTTAAAGCATTTCCCCAAAGAGGACATGTTTGCTGCTAAAAATGAAAGTGGTATCTGGAGAAAGTACAGTACCTCCGAAGTGGAAGGGATTGTGGATCAGTTGGCTGCCGGGCTTATGCATATAGGTATTGGCAGGGGTGATGGTACTATAGAAGGGAGAGATAAAATAGCGGTGATAAGCGCCAACAGACCGGAGTGGTTATTTTTGGATCTGGCCGTTCAAAAGACTGGAGCTGTGCTGGTTCCTTTATATCCTACCCTTGCTGTAGCCGAGCTTGAGTTTGTACTCAATGATGCTTCGGTGAAACTTGTATTTACCGGAGATAAGTTGTTATATGATAAAGTACAATCTGTAAGGGCAAAGGTTTCTTCTGTACAGGCCGTTTATAGTTTTGATGATTTGTCTGGCGTACTGCACTGGAAGGACTTGATGAGTCATGTAGAGGAGCGTGATATAGCCGCGGCGACAGCCGCGGCGGACAAGATCGACTATAACGATCTGGCAACCATTATTTACACGTCCGGTACTACAGGAACTCCAAAAGGGGTGATGCTGAGTCATCGCAATATTCTTAGTAATGTACTTTCTACAGAGTCTATCTTCCGTGCTTTTTGTGATGAACGTGATCGCGCACTGAGTTTTCTCCCGCTCAACCATATTTTTGAGCGGATGGTTAGCTATATCTATCTTTTTAATGGCGTGTCTATTTACTATGCACAAAACTTAGATACCATCGGGGATAATTTAAAGGAGGTGAAACCTTCTGTATTTTCTACGGTTCCCCGATTACTGGAAAAAGTATATGACCGCATCATTGGTAAAGGACAAGAGCTGACAGGCATAAAAAAGAAACTGTTTTTCTGGGCAGTAGAGGTGGCAGAGCAATTTAATCCGCAGCAATCTCAGCATTTACTATATAATTTCAAACTTGCGATTGCCAATAAACTCATTTTCAGTAAATGGAGAGAGGCTTTAGGAGGCAATGTAAAAGCTATTGTAACCGGTGCAGCCGCTTGTCAGGTTCGTTTACTCAGCATATTTACGGCAGGCAAAATCAATATTCTTGAAGGATATGGTTTAACAGAAACATCTCCGGTGATATCCGTCAACAGATATGCATTAAAGGATCGGATGTTTGGTTCTGTGGGATTAGTGATTGATGGAGTAGAAGTGAAGCTGGAAGCAGATGGGGAAATATGCTGCAGAGGAGATAATGTGATGATGGGATATTACAAGAGGCCGGATCTTACGGCAGAAGTGATAGACAGTGAAGGCTTTTTCCATACCGGCGATATCGGAAAGTTTGAGCAGGGCAAATTTTTAAAAATTACAGATAGAAAAAAAGAGATATTTAAAACCAGCGGCGGTAAATATGTAGCGCCTCAGCCTATTGAAAACAAAATGAAGGAAAGCAAGTTTATTGAACAAATGATGGTTGTTGGAGCAGATCAGAAATTTACAGCAGCCCTAATCGTTCCTTCTTATGATCAGTTAATATTATGGGCCAAAGAACAGCAGCTTGTTTTTAATACCAAACAGGAACTTATTGCCCTGCCTCGTGTGCTGGAGCATTATAAAAATATTATAGAGTCTTTCAATATTCATTTCAATCAGGTAGAACAAATCAAAAAATTCGAATTGTTGCCCGAAGAATGGACAGTAGATGGCGGAGAGCTTACTCCTACGCTGAAGTTACGCAGGAAGATAATTATGGATAAATATAAAGAAGCAGTTGAACGTATTTATCGATAAAAATCAACTCAGGCATTTTTGGGTTTTGGGAAAATAATGGTAAAGGTGGTTTGCTCATTGGATGAGCTTACATTGATTTTGGCACGATGATCATCCAGCACATTTCTAACAATACTCAATCCCAGTCCGGTGCCGCTTTTGGATCTTTTTGTTGAATAAAATTTCCTAAATATTTTTTGAATATTCTCTTCCGCTATTTTGGGTCCATTATTGGAAAACTCAATTATAATGTTTTGTTCAGATGAATAACCATTTATTGTAATCTTTTTAACTTCCTGTCCATCCACTGCTTCAAGTGAATTTTTAAACAAGTTCGACCATACCTGAAATAATTTGATATCAAAACCTAAAACTTTTAATCCAGG
>JBKDRQ010000245.1:0-4140 GCA_046341135.1 Bacteroidota bacterium | reverse complement strand
CTACCTGTCCATCCTCCGTCTGCATCAGTAAACTTTTACTTCCATGCAATATACCAGGCGTGCCGAGTGCAGTAGTCGCAGCAGATTTACCTGTAGATACCCCTTCTCCTGCGGCTTCTACTGCAATTAATTCCACTGCAGAATTGTCGAGAAAATGATAGAAGGCTCCGGCAGCGTTGCTGCCTCCGCCCACACAGGCAATAACATGTGTAGGATTATCATTACCTGTTGCTGCTTTCAACTGCCATTTAATTTCTTCACTGATCACGCTCTGAAATCTCGCTACCATATCGGGATAAGGATGCGGACCTACCACACTGCCAATGATATAATGCGTATCATCGGGATGATTAATCCAGTCTCGGATAGCTTCATTCGTAGCATCTTTTAATGTCTTGCTTCCACTCGTTGCCGGAATCACTTTGGCTCCCATCATCCGCATCCGCGCCACATTCGGTGCCTGCCGCTGCATATCTTTTTCTCCCATATACACAATACATTCAAGTCCCTTCAACGCACAGACGGTTGCCGTAGCTACGCCATGCTGTCCGGCTCCGGTTTCAGCAATGATGCGTTTCTTACCAAGCCTCTCCGCCATGAGGATTTGTCCGACAGTATTGTTCACTTTATGCGCCCCCGTGTGACAGAGATCTTCGCGCTTCAGCCAAATCTGCGTACCATACTTTTCACTCAATCGCTTCGCATAAAAAAGCGGTGTGGGTCTGCCTACAAAATCGCGCAGCAAATCCTGAAAATCTTTTTGAAAACTTTCGTCTTCGATATACTTGAGATAACTACTCCTCAACTCCTCCACATTGCGATACAACATTTCAGGAATATACGCTCCGCCAAACATGCCGTAGTAGCCGTGTTCAGTAGGATGGAAAGAGGATTCAATGTCTTGAATAATCTGAGTCATAACTATTATGTTTTAAGACTTAAAAAGTTATCAGTCATTTAACTTAAAACTTTAAACTTAAAAGTTAAAAGTTGAATTCTGGATTCACTTTTAAGTTTTAAGTTTTTAATTTTAACTTCTCAATAAACTCCCTCACCTTCCCCAAATCCTTCACGCCCGGAGAAGTTTCAAAGCGACTGTTAATATCCACCGCAAATAAATCCTTCGCGACGGATTGATGAGTAAAACTTTTGATCGCAGACGCATCATCAGGCTCTATTCCTCCGCTTAGAAAAAAAGGCTTTTGAATATCGAGTCCGCTCATCACTTCCCAGTTAAATTTTTTTCCTGTTCCTCCATATCCTGCGCCCATCGTATCAAACAAATACATATCACAACAATCCTTATAATCTTTAATCATCCAGGGGATATTTTCATTTTCCCCCAAACGAAAGGCTTTGATCGTTTGAATATAAAGCGATACCTGCTCACAGAAACGCGGCGTTTCATCGCCATGCAGCTGCACCATATCCAGGCCGAAATTATCTACATGGTTGACAATCTCTTCGTAGCTCGCGTTGACAAATACACCCACCTTATACACTTTCAGCTTTGCTTTTTTGACCATCTCACCATCAAGTGTCTTCAATACAAAACGAGGCGATTTAGGATAGAAGATCATACCGGCAAAAGCAACACCCATCTCCCCCAACTCCTCGAGTTGCGATAACTGCGTCATGCCACATACTTTCAAACGGATGGGATGCGGTGATGGTGATATGTTAGTCGTTTCGCTCAACTTAAATGCTTATAATCGTTTTTACTTGTTTATAATTGTTTGACAAAATCTTTAAACGCTTCTCCGGGATCTGTCTGCTTCATAAAAAATTCTCCCATCAAAAAACCTTTAAATCCTTTTTCTTTAAAGTATTTGATTTGATCTATACCACTGATGCCGCTTTCTGCCACCAGTACTTTAGATGAATCGATTTGATTGGCCATTCTAATACTTTGTTCAATATCCACTTCAAAGGTTTTCAGATTTCGGTTGTTGATGCCCACGATATCTATCTCGTCGCACACATGATTCAATTCCGATTCGTCATGCAATTCCAGCAACACTTCCAGTCCTAAAGCGATTGCATAACTCGCTAATGATTGTACTTCTTCTTTAGTGAGACATGCTGCAATGAGCAGAATAACGTCTGCTCCAATGGATTTGGCTTCTTCAATCTGATAAGGATCAATGATAAAATCTTTTCTGAGGACAGGAATAGTATTTTTTCTGGCGAGCATCAAATCTTCATTGCTTCCACCAAAAAACTTTTCATCCGTGAGCACACTTAATGCCGAGGCACCTCCTTCGCAGTAGGCAGTTGTAATAGCCAATACATCAGGATTTGGATGAATAATTCCTTTACTCGGAGAGCGACGTTTAAACTCAGCGATGATGCCCGTTTTGGAAGGATCGAGCAAGAAAGATTTAAGAGACAAGCATGGACGATCATAGTGTTCAGACGTGCGCAATACCTCCATAGGCGTCTGCACTTTATTGAATGCCACTTCTTTTTGTTTCTGTTCTATGATCGTTTCAAGAATGTTCATAGTCAGGTTCAGTTAATTGATAAAAGTGTCTTGAAGGATTGTAATGCTTTTTTACTAACCAGACTCTCCATGGCTGCAGACCAGGCATCTTCATAATCTTCATATACGCCCGCGCATTGCAATGCCATCGCGGCATTGGCCACCACCACATGTTGTTGAGCAAGTGTTCCATTCCCTTCAAGAATATCCATAAATATTTTGGCTGCTTCTTCTACTGTTGCACCACCATGAAGTTCGGATGACTGTACCATCATCTTACCGATTGACTCAGGTGTTTTTATAGACTCTCCATCTTGAGTAATCACTTTAGTATCCGCTGTGAGGGATATTTCGTCGTAGCCATCTAGGCAATGAATTACCGTAAAACGAGTAGCCACCTGTTGTAATAAGTAGGTATAGATCCGTGCCATTTCTACATTGTAAACGCCGAGCAGCTGCGCCGAAGGCGCAGCGGGGTTCACCGTTGGCCCCAGCATGTTGAAAAAAGTACGGACGGCCAGATTCTTACGGATAGGCGCCACAGTTTTCAAAGCAGGATGAAACAAAGGCGCATGCATAAAACAAATACCGGCCTTATCAACCTGCTTATTTAATGCAACTACATCATTGGTGAAACGGTATCCCAATTTTTCCATAACATTACTGGCACCACTAATCGCAGATGCACCATAATTTCCATGTTTGGCAATTTTTGCACCCGCCCCCGCTGCAATAAAACAAGCAAGCGTGGAAATATTAAATGTATTCTTACCATCTCCTCCTGTTCCAACGATATCCAGCAAGCGCTCCTGTTCTACATTCACCTTTAACGCCAGCTCAAGCAGCGCCGATCTGAATCCCATTAGCTCTTCAATGGTAATGCAGCGCATCAGATACACGGTCATAAAAGCACTCAGCTCATGCTCATTGAAACTGCCCCTGCTCATTTGCAACATCACCTCCTGAGCCTGTGTATAGCTCAGCGGACGATGTTCAAATAGTTGCTTTAATATTTTTTGCATTTCCATTGTTATGCTTTTAACCAGTTGCGCATGAGTTGTTCACCTGAAGGAGTCAATACACTTTCCGGATGAAACTGAACACCTGTGTCATCATATTCTTTATGTCTAATTGCCATAATAAAACCATTCTCATCTTCTGCCTTTATTTCCAGACAATCCGGTAATGTGTTTTTATCCACCACCCATGAATGATAACGGCCTACCTCAAACGAAGTAGGAAATCCGCTGAAAATAGAACCTTTATCAGCAGAAGAAGCTGCATTAGTCAAATGAATAGGTGTAGCCAATCCATGAAACACCTGATCAAGATTCTTCAGCTTTGCGCCGAAGGATTCTCCGATCGCCTGGTGTCCCAGACAAACACCCAGTATTGACTTGGTAGCCGCAAACCTTTTAATCAACGGCAACAACAGTCCGGCTTCTTCCGGTATGCCCGGTCCGGGTGAAAGAATAATCTTATCATACGCTTCCACTTGATCCAATAAAATCTGATCATTGCGATGAACCTCCACTTGTGTGTGGAGAATCTTCTCGATCAAATGCACCAGATTGTAGGTGAAAGAATCGTAGTTATCAAAAACGAGTATTTTCATTTTTTTAAGTTAAAAGTCAAAATTTACATTCATTTTTCGTTGT
>JBKDRQ010000244.1:0-5759 GCA_046341135.1 Bacteroidota bacterium | reverse complement strand
TCTCAGCACAGCGAATTTTTAAAGAATCAATATCCTTTCCCAGCAAAGCCCCGCAATCAGTGGGAGGTAGGGGTGAGTGTTGGTAATGTTGCTATTAGTGGCGACGTTGCTACCCGTTTCCCTAATATTGGCTGGGGTGTTCATATCAGAAAGGCGATGGGCTACATTTTTTCTGCAAGACTTGCCTATTCCGGAGGTATTGCCAGAGGCTTGAATTGGTTGCCCTCCTTCAACTATGCAAGAAATCCTGCCTGGGCTGATAAATATATTGCTCCCCGAAATATGCAATATGCATATGCACCTACAACAGGAATGGTTGCAGGTCAGATTTATCAGGTGCAGAGCACGAACGATTCTCTTATGTTTGGCCAAGGTGACCCTGTTTACCATAACTACAAAACAAATATTCACCAGTTGGCTTTACAGGGAATTGTAACGCTTAACAATGTACGCTTTCACAAGGCAAAAACTGCATTTGTATTGTATGCAATAGGAGGTGTTGGAGCGATGATTTATGACGTTAATGTGAACGCACTTGATGAAAAAGGTTTTACTTATGCTAATTTATTCAGACAAATCAATAACAATTATAACACTGGATATTCTGACAGAAGGAAAGTTCTAAGAGATTTAAGATCAGGCATGGATAATAGTTATGAAACACCTGCTGACGGGGAGAAAGAAAGAAGACCAAATCTGTTTAAGAGAACTTTGAAGCCGACTGTTATGGCTGGTGTTGGCGTATCATTTAAAATCAATAAAAGAATCAATATTGGTATAGAAGAAGTGCACACTTGGACCAATGAAGATCTGTTGGATGGACAACGTTGGCAAGAAACTCCGTTTGGGGATGCTGCCATGACCAGAGATTTTGATACCTGGCACTATACTAATATTAATCTGAACTATAATCTTGGTGCAAAATCAGTTCAGCCGCTATGGTGGTTAAATCCTCTTGACTTTGCATATAACGAACTTAATTCTCCTAAGCACATGAAGATGCCTAAGCCTATTCTGGATGATGCAGATGGCGATGGCATAACTGATCAGTTTGATCTGGAGCCCAATACACCTGCCGGATCACCTGTTGATAGCCATGGTGTTAGCAGAGATACGGATGGTGATGGTGTACCTGATGTTAAAGATAAAGAGTTGATTACACCTACTCAATGTCAGCCTGTGGATGCAGATGGTGTTGGTAAGTGTCCTGATCCTGAGTGTTGCAAAAACATGGTTAACGTGAATGATCTTATGAAGCAGTGTAACCTCACTGATTTACCTTCTATTAATTTTACAGGGAAATCAATAGATTTATCTACTGAGGCAAAAGCACTCGTAGGCAGTGTTGCAACCTCTTTAAGAAGCAACCCTAACTGTAAAGTTTCGGTATGCGGAAGTGCTTCAAAGAGCAAGTCAGGTCAGGCCTTGGGTCAAAAAAGAGTAGATGCGATTGTTAAATATCTTGTAGAAACACAAGGCATCAGCGCGGACCGCGTTGTAGCTCAATATGACTGCAGCGAAGGAGAGCCTTCAGTAGTTGAATTAAGAGCAGAACAAAAGTAATCCAATACTAACTGTATATTATAGAGGGGTTGTACCAAACAGCCCCTCTTTTTTTATTGATGAGCAATTTTTGAGTTACTATAAAAGCGAACGAATAAGAAGATTATTGTTGGTAAACGGAAGAAACACTGTGTATGGCGGCTGCCATCTCTTTAATGAGGCCCGCATCCTTCTCAATAGCATTACCTATTACGATAACATCAGCCCCTGACTTACAGTTGATAAATGCTTTTTCCGGATTTATAATACCTCCTCCGACAATGAGGGGTATTGAAATATTAGCTGCAACACCAGCAATCATTTTTTCGTTTACGGGTATTTTAGCGCCACTTCCCGCATCCAAATAAATAAGCCTTAAGCCCAGCATTTCTCCTGCCATTGCGGTACAAATGGCAATATCTGCTTTGTCTGCAGGAATAGCAGCTGTATTGCTGATGTAAGAAACGGTTGTAGGAGCTCCTCCATCAACAACCATATAACCAGTAGAAATAATTTCAAGATTTGTTTGCTTAAGCAAAGGCGCTGAGATTACATGCTGGCCAATTAACAAATCAGGATTTCTTCCTGAAATTAAGGACAGATAAAGTAAAGCATCAGCATAAGAAGATATCTGTGTGGGGCTTCCCGGGAATAATATGGCCGGTATCTCGCATGATGCTTTGATTTGAAGTACTACATCATCGAGTCTGTTTGATACCATCAGGCTGCCGCCTACAAAAAAATAATCTACTCCGGCAGCTACTGATTTTTGGATAATCCTGGCCGTTTGAGACGGATCACATTTGTCAGGATCCAAAAGTACAGCAAAGGATTTTTTACCTGCCTCTTTGCCCGCCAAAAGGCTTTCGTATATATTTATCTGCGCATGCATGGATAGACTCATCGGCTATGATTGGCAAATTATTGTATTTATCATTAACAATGAAATAAAGTGACCGGAAATTCGGACGCTCGCCTATATTAGTGCCGTAAGAGTCAATTAAAATCACCTGAATCTGATATCCTGAAAAGAATGAGGGGGCTGTTCACTTTTTGATTATCTTTTTCGTTTATTTGTTTGCGTTAGTTTATTTTTCGGCTATACATCTGTTGTAATGCAATACAGTAAAGGGTTTCGTGCTTATACTTGATTTTAATAACAGTTTTATTAAAATTGAATTCATTTTCCAAATAAAAAAGAGGGTAAAATCAAAAATCTATATCTGTATTGGATTTCATCGATTTTCCACAGCCTGTTGATATTTATCATTTTGTACTTTTCAAATGAAAAAATAGTTTCGTTATCCCCTTTGTAATTTTAACTTACTAACCAAAACGAAATAAATAGATTATGGCCGGTAGAAAAAAAACAGCACAGCGACTGAAATTCGAGCGTCGCTTTACGAAAGAAGGTGTGTCTCCATTCGATATGTTCGAATACGATTATCGCACATCTGTTATCCGCAATCCTACGGGAGAGGTGGTTTTTGAAATGAAAGATGTTGAGGTGCCTTCACATTGGAGTCAGATTGCCACAGACATCCTTGCGCAGAAGTACTTCCGTAAGGCAGGTGTTCCCCAGCCGGATGGGAGTCTTGGCAGAGAAACATCTTCCAAGCAAGTGGCGCACCGTATGGCCAATTGCTGGCGCGTATGGGGCGAGCGTTATGGCTATTTCCAGACAGAGCAGGATGCCCAGATCTATTATGAGGAGCTGGTCTATAGCATACTTAATCAGATGTGTGTACCCAATTCTCCACAATGGTTTAATACTGGGTTGTACGAAAGCTATGGTATTAAAGGAAAGCCTCAGGGTCACTACTATGTAGATGCGAATGATGGCCAATTAAAGAAATCTACCTCTGCCTACGAGCGTCCTCAGCCGCATGCCTGCTTCATTTTGAGCGTAAGTGATGATTTGGTGAATGAAGGAGGTATCATGGATTTATGGGTTCGTGAGGCCCGTATATTCAAGTACGGTTCCGGTGTAGGGACCAACTTCTCACAAATCAGAGGAGAGAGTGAAAAGCTTAGCGGTGGTGGTTCTTCTTCTGGTCTGATGAGTTTTCTGAAAATCGGCGACAGAGCTGCTGGTGCCATAAAAAGTGGGGGCACTACCAGAAGAGCCGCTAAAATGGTTTGTCTGGACCTCGATCATCCTGAAGTAATGGATTTTATCAACTGGAAGGTTGAAGAAGAAAAGAAAGTGGGTGCGCTTATTGCGGCCGGTTATTCTCATGATTACGAAGGAGAAGCCTATCGTACCGTAAGCGGACAAAACTCAAATAATTCTGTTCGAATTCCTAATGAGTTCTTTGAAAAACTGGAAAAAGGAGAGGACTGGGAATTAAAAGCAAGAACTGATGGCCGTGTTATGAAGAAGATTCCTTCACAGGAAGTGTGGAATCAAATAGCTTATGCAGCATGGCGTTGCGCAGATCCGGGAACACAATACGACACTACTATTAATGAGTGGCATACTTCACCCAAAGGAGGACGCATTAATGCTTCTAACCCTTGCAGTGAATATATGTTCCTTGATAATACGGCTTGTAATTTAGCTTCTATCAACCTGCGTACATTATTTGACGAAAAAACACAAAATTTTGATGTAGAAGGCTATGAATATCTCATTCGTTTGTGGACAGTTGTACTGGAAGTATCCGTATTGATGGCACAGTTCCCTTCCAAAGAAGTGGCACAGCTGTCATATGATTATAGAACCCTTGGTTTGGGATATGCCAATCTTGGTTCCATGCTAATGGTGATGGGAATTCCTTATGACAGTGAAGAAGCACGCGGAATTGCCGGCGCACTGACTGCAATCATGACGGGGGTTTCTTATAAAACATCTGCAGAAATGGCTTCTTTCCTGGGCGCATTTCCAAGATACGAAGAGAATGCATCAGACATGTTGCGTGTAATGCGTAACCACAGGGCTGCGGCTTATGATGCGGAAGAAGCTTATGTAGGTTTGAGTATTAAACCTCTCGGTATTAAAGCGGCTTATTGCCCCGATTATTTACTTAAGAGTGCATGCAAATCCTGGGATGATGCTGTTGAATTAGGAGAACAATATGGCTACCGCAACGCACAAACAACCGTAATTGCTCCTACAGGAACGATTGGTCTGGTAATGGATTGTGATACTACCGGCGTTGAGCCTGATTTCGCCCTCGTAAAATTCAAGAAGCTCAGTGGTGGCGGATACTTTAAAATTATTAATCAGTCTGTACCTGCCGCATTAGCCAAACTGGGTTATAACGAAAGCGAAATTGATGCAATTGTAAAGTATGCAGTTGGCGCTGCCTCTTTAAATGGCGCACCTTACATCAATCCTCAGGTTTTAAGTGAGAAAGGCTTTATCGCTGAGGAAATAAAAAAGCTGGATGCGGCTATGGCAAGTGCTTTTGAAATTGGTTTCGTTTTCAATAAGTATACGCTTGGCGAAGAGTGCCTGCAAAGACTTGGATTTACGCCTGATCAATACAATGATTTCGAATGGAGCTTACTCGAAGCACTCGGATTTACAGAAGATCAGATTGCAGCGGCTAATGACTACATCTGCGGTACGATGACGATAGAGGGTGCGCCCTATCTCAAAGAAGAACATTATCCGGTATTTGATTGTGCAAATAAATGCGGTAAAAAGGGTGAAAGATATATTCATCACAGCGGGCATATTCGTATGATGGCGGTGGTGCAGCCTTTTATCAGTGGTGCGATTTCGAAGACTATCAATCTCCCCAATGAAGCCAATATTGAAGAAATTGCTGATGCGTACATGATGAGCTGGAAACTCGGATTAAAAGCATGTGCTTTATATCGTGATGGATCTAAATTAAGTCAGCCTCTAAGCACAAAAGGTGATAAAAAGAAAAAGACAACCGATACAGAATCTGCTGCGGCAGAAGAAGCTATTGCAGAAAGCGCTATTGTAGATATGGCGAAGCTTACAGTAGATGAACTGATGGAGGAATTGAATAAGCGCGTTCAGGCTTCTCCTGATACGAAGCTGAAGCGTCAGCTGGCCCGTATCGTAGAAAGAAGAAAGCTTCCTACCAAACGCAGAGGATTTACACAGAAAGCGAAAATTAACGGACAGGCAATTTTCTTACGTACAGGTGAATACGGAGACGGCACTTTAGGAGAAATTTTTGTTGATCTCGCAAAAGAAGGAAGTACGCTGCGCAGTCTGATGAACAGCTTTGCTATTG
>JBKDRQ010000243.1:0-2662 GCA_046341135.1 Bacteroidota bacterium | reverse complement strand
GCTGCAATACGAAGAATTCGCTCCCTTCTGCAAGAGCAACCACGATGCCAAAACGATGATCTGTAACCTAACCCGTTCAGAATGGGAATTTTATCCCGAGGAGCAGCGGGCCGTATTCCACATCACTTCTAATCGTTTTTTGCGGGGCATGGTACGCCTGATTGTTGGGATGTGCCTGGGCGTTGGGGCGGGGCAGATTACGCTGGAGGAAGTCAAAGTGGCGATGGAAGAACAATCCCGTTTGCGAAAGGCGACCAGTGCGCCTCCAGAAGGGCTTTACCTTGGGGGGATTTTGTACAAAACCGGGAATGAGAATTGAGAGCACTAACTTTTTTTATTGAACCATCTAAGATGCCTAAGATCTGTCAATTACCCACAAATCCTTTAAATTAGATTTGCGGTTGATATTGAGTGCTTTACCGTGACCCCAGAACCCCCGACCCCTGAAAGGGGAGTACATTTTCGGGTAGTCTGGAATAGTACAATTGGGTTAAAATGCAGCATTTTTAGGCAACCAACAATGTACTCCCCTTTCAGGGGTCGGGGGCATACGTATCAGGTTTGGGAATTAACAAATATATAAAAGTCGTTATAAGACTCTTTTTTGCTGGGTTTTCGTTTTTTTGAAAAGGCGAACATAGCCTCCGCGATTTTATCGAAGAGGTCATGAGTTGCCCTTGTCGTAGCGCTTCTTAAAGCTTTCCACCAAGCCTGACCGAAAGTGGCGAGCACATTGAAGGCTTTAAGTTCGCTGATCTTATAGTTACAAAGGTTCCACAGTTCTATCTTAAAATACTGTACAATCTTGGTATCAATAAGTATTCTGATCATCTGTGCATACAGCATACACATAAAACGCGCTGGTTTCATGCTTCTGATGGGCCCTTTAAGCTTGGCAATTGATTTCCAGGCTTTGAACAAAATTTCAATGATCCAGCGCAGGCCATACAAATTAATGATGTCTTGATCGGTCATCATCTGCTCAGGGATGTTAGTAATGTAGCAATTGGCGTCACAAAAAGCTAGTCGCTGGGGAGTAATCTTATTGCGATTACTTTGCTTATCGGTTTTAAGCTTGTGTCGCTTGTAGTCACCTACCGCTTTGGGTACTTTCTGCAAAACCATACGTGCTTTGAGGAGTTTGGCTGCTCCTACATAAACTTCTATGCTTCGCGTTTCATTTTCGACCATTGTTTCCAATAATGCTAATAAATTTAGCTCAACATCCTCATTTTTCGCTTCATAGACATTGGTCGAGAATCGATATCGAGACAGGAAATAAGCATCATTTTCAGCAATACTTATAAAGTCATGTATCCTAAAATAGCCCAAATCCCTCAGCAGTAGAGCACCCTTTTTCATCATCGGAACACCCTGCCAGGTATCTGAACCTGCGCCATGATGGAACATCAAATCTAGATTCCCCCAGCGTAAACCATAGGTTGCATCTATTTTTAGTCCAGCCGTAGAGGCTCCCCCGCCACTCCCTTTGTACAATGTGTGCAAACAATGGGGCAACTCTAGATTCGTACTGTCCTCTACATAAACCTCTTCAAATTGAGTCAACAGATTCATCGGGTTCCCATCCCTTAAATGGCTGCGCATCACTAAATCAAAAACATAACGCATCAACTGTTCACTCTTTTCTGTGAAGCGTTCGTTCAAGCTTTGCTCTTCAAGTACGAGCCCATATTGCTCATAGAGTACAACACAGTGATCGGTTAAACTACCTGACCAGCCTTTAGCGCGGCATAACTCAATGCAACTATTTACAAACTCCGCTGCGCTTAGTTTGCCTTTTCTTTGGCTAAATCCACTGAAAACTCCCAACTCATTCAAAAAAATCGTCGAAAAGTTTAGAAAATCGATCACAGATGCTGTTTCTTTGAACTGTTTCTTTAAATGTTTGGTGTTCCATCACTTGTGCTTTTTTGCTCACAAAAATGGAACACCTTTTCTTTTTTAGCAAATTATACTTTAGTTAATTCCCAAACCTGATACGTATGGGGGTCGGGGGTTCTGAGGCAAAAGCACAATCTTGCATTCAACGCGCGGATTTTGTGGGTAATTGACAGGCCTTAGGTGGTTCAATAAAAACGGCCCTGCGGGCCATACTTTTTGTTTTTGAGACACCTTAGGGCACCTTAGTATTTTGCGCCTTCGGCGCTTAGGCCAAAGCGACAACAATGGCAGAACGGATGACGCGGATTTGGGCGGATTAAAACGGATTTTCTTTCGCCCACGGGGCGATAAAAAAATAGGTGCTCATTTTGCCAAAGGATTAGATAAGTGAACGGTTCATTTCAAGTGCCTTATCTAATCCTTTGGCTCAAGAAAAATGAGCACTTATTTTTGCCCCACTACTTGGTGAAAAAGCTATGCAGAAAGGAAAAATATAAAGTACATTGGTTAATGGCATCACATAATGCCGATATAAAAAATCTAGCTTAGCTTTATGATTCATAAACTATAACTTTCATCAATCCACTTTTTTCGCGATGAACAGACGTGATATACTCAAAACATTAGGGGCAGCCGGGACGGCCGCCGTTTTGCCTGTTGACCTGGTGGCAGGCACGGCGCCTAAAAAAACCAAGTTCCGCTTTTGCCTGAACACCAGTACCATCAGTGGCCAAAAACTGGGCATTGTGAAGTACATTGA
>JBKDRQ010000242.1:0-3731 GCA_046341135.1 Bacteroidota bacterium | reverse complement strand
GTAATATTCTCGAACATAATTATGATCTCACTGACATAAAAACACTCGATTTATTTGGAGGAACCGGAAGTCTCAGATATCAACTTGCCAGCAGAGGAGCCACGGATCAAACCATTGTGGAGAAAGATCCTAATATGCATCAGTTTATTAAAACCACTTCTCAGAAATTGGGACTCAATATCAATATTGTAAAATTGGATGTATTTAAATTTATCAGAGAATGCAGGGAGCAATATGATCTGATTTTTGCCGGCCCTCCTTATGCACTGACCGAAATTGATCAATTGCCTGATCTAATCTTCAAGCATCATTTATTGAATCAAGGCGGATGGTTTATCCTGGAGCATACTCCCCGTAATAATTATACGACACACCCTTATTTTAAGGCTGAAAGGCATTACGGAACAACCGTATTTTCCATTTTTATTGAACAAGAGAAAATACCTGCTAAATAAAAGAAGCTGATAAATGAAAAAAAAGGATATACGGAATCATTTCAAACAAAAAAGAGCTGCTTTGACGAATGAAATGCGGAACAGGTATGATCAGCAAATTCATGACCATTTTCTACAATTAAAACTTCCTTATATTCAATGTATTCATCATTATTTACCTGTAGCGGATCAGCATGAAGTAAAAGTTCAACAAATAATTGATGCATTAAGAAATATAAATCCGGAACTGACACAAATTGTTCCGGTTATGAAAGATGACGATATGATTCATGTACATTTTCAGGATCATATGAAAACACAAAAAAATCGCTGGGGAATTGATGAACCAATTGAACAGATTATTGCTGATATTTATACAATCGATTGTGTTTTGGTCCCCTTACTTGCCTTTGATCTTAAAGGCAATCGTGTAGGTTATGGTAAAGGCTGTTATGATCGTTTTCTGGCTTCCAACAGCAAAGAAGTAATTAAAATCGGCCTTTCTTACTTCGGACCGCTTACTGAAATAACAGATACTGATAAATTTGACATACCTTTAAATTATTGTATTACGCCCGAGCGCATTTATGAATTTGGCTAATTTCACTTTACAGTCTTTCCGCTTTGTATTATTGCCTGTTAGTATCCTATATGGCTTAATCATACGTATGCGCAACTTTTGTTTTGACAAAAAATGGCTTCCTTCCACCTCATTTAATTTCCCTATTATATGTATCGGAAATCTGAGTGTTGGAGGAACCGGAAAATCTCCTATGATTGAATTTTTAGTCAGACATCTTTCACCTCATTATAAAATTACAACCTTAAGCAGAGGCTATAAAAGAAAAACAAAAGGTTATCTGCTAGCCAACGAACAGACGACTGCGTTGGAAATAGGAGACGAGCCGATGCAGTTTCATCTGAAATTTCCAGATATTCATGTATCGGTCTGTGAGAAAAGAGTACTTGCCATACCACATATATTACAGGATGTTCCGGAAACAGAACTAATCTTATTGGATGATGCATTTCAGCATCGCGCCATTACCCCGGGCTTCTCTATATTACTAACCGAACAGTCTGATCTATTTACGCGCGATTTCTATCTACCCACCGGCAACCTTAGAGATGAGAAAAGCAGCTACAAAAGAGCTAATATTATTATCGTGACAAAATGTGATGAAAACTTAAATCAGGAACAAAAAAACAAACTCATTCGTGAGATAAGGCCTACAGCACAACAACAAATATTTTTCTCTTCCATAGAATATGGGAAACCCTATCATATATTAAATCAAAATAATATCAAAGTGCCGGATGATAACACAGATGTATTATTAGTTACCGGCATCGCCAATATTCATCCGTTAAAAAAAATATTACAGGAGCAAGCTCATGGTTATGACCAATTAAGCTATGGAGATCATCACATATACACACTTGATGACATGAATGAAATAGAAAGCCGATATAAAAAATTAAAAGGAGACAGCAGAATGATTCTGACAACCGAAAAAGATGCTGTTCGCCTAGTGAAGTTTAAACAATATCTGAACGATTTACCGATGTATGTATTACCGATACAACATAAAATACTTTTCAATGAAGCAAATATTTTCGTAGATCGTGTTAGATCATTTGTTGATTCGTTTGAGAAAAAATTATCTTAAATCAAAGAATGTGAAGAAAAAGAAAACAGGGGCGCATAAAAAAAACCAACATATTACATCTCACCTGAAAATACACAAGGGAGTAATTGAAATTACCAGAAGTGGTATGGGGTATGTTATAGTGGATGCACTGCAGAAAGATATTCTTGTGCGTCCTCAGTTTTTTGGTACGGCTTTCAATGGCGATACAGTTGAAGTAGAGATTATCAAACAATCTGGTTCTGGAAAAACAGAGGGAATGATAAACCGGGTTATTCGTCGAAAACAAACGGAATTCATTGGCACCATTGATCATAAAAATAAGAATGCTTATTTTGTTGTAGATACAGACAGACCTACCCCTGACTTTAAAATTCCGCCTGAATATTTAAAAGATGCTAAAGATGGCGAGAAGGTGATTGTGCGTATGCTTAAGTGGGACAAAAAAATGAAACAACCTGAAGGAGAGGTTATTGAAATCGTCAAAGCAGAACAGGAGAATGATCTCGCCATGAAGCAGATTTTGATGCAGTCGGGATTTACTCTGGAGTTTTCTGATCAAGTGATGGAAGAGGCGTTAAGACTTCCGGAAGTCATTGCGGAGGAAGAAGTAAGAAAAAGAAAAGATTTCAGAGAAATCCTTACATTCACCATTGATCCGGTTGATGCTAAAGATTTTGATGATGCACTTTCGATAAGAAGATTAGAAAACGGACACTATGAGATAGGTGTACATATTGCAGACGTAAGTCATTTTGTATCTTCGGGCACCGCATTGGATGAAGAAGCTTACACGCGAGCAACATCTGTTTATCTGCCCGACAGAGTATTACCTATGTTACCTGAGCGCATCTCTAATGAATTATGTTCTTTAAGACCACATGAAGACAAATACACTTTTTCCGCTGTGTTTACTATGAATGAAGATGGTTATGTACAATCCTGTTGGCTGGGAAGAACAATCATTCATTCGGATCACCGATTTACCTATGAAGAAGTGCAGGAAATCATAGAGTCGGGTAACGGTAAATATCAGGAGGAAATCATACTATTTAATAAAATAGCGCAAAAATTACGCAGGAATAGATTTAAAAAAGGAGCCATCAATTTCTCTTCGCAGGAAGTACGATTTGTGCTGGATGAACAGAGAGTGCCTGTAGGCATCACACTTAAAGAAAGCAAAGAAGCCCATCAGCTGATTGAAGAATTTATGCTATTGGCTAATAAATATGTCGCTCAATACATAGGCAATATCAAAATCAACGACAAAGAAATCCCTTTCCCTTATCGCGTACACGATACGCCTGACGAAGCCAAATTGGGATTGTTTATGGTTTTTGCCAAAAAGTACGGACACAGTTTTGACACCTCTTCTCCCGAAAAAATCGCCTCTTCCTTCAATCAGATGCTGGATGATGCAAGAGGTAAACCGGAACAACATGTTCTGGAAACCTTAGGTATTAGAACCATGGCAAAGGCGGTTTATACAGCAGACAACATCGGACATTATGGGTTAGGTTTTGAACATTACTGCCACTTTACATCACCCATAAGACGTTATCCTGATGTATTGGTTCATCGAATACTGCAACAATGTCTGGACAATACCCCTGTCATAGATAAAAAAATGGAGCAGAAGTGTAAGCAT
>JBKDRQ010000241.1:0-5915 GCA_046341135.1 Bacteroidota bacterium | reverse complement strand
CATTGCCCAACAGGCCGAATGCAACGCTTAATTTTCATCTTACTACGGAGGAAAAAAAGAGCGTGATTGAATCTGTGTCAAACGATCAGATCCAATCACTGCTCCGTCAGTTGCAGCAATTTTCTAATTCGAGGTAGCATTGATCTTATACCCATTTGTGCTTAAGGATACTGCTAGATTATTCTGTTTTCTCTAGCTGTTGTATCCATATCTTTAATGATTCAGGAAGTGTATTGAGTAAAGCTTTAGCTTCCCCCTCTGATATCGATTCAAATAATACATTGAGTACAGCTGCAGTTGCCAGTGCTGCCCGCTGATTATTGCCAAAGTCGTAACCGGCCATACCATCGTCCTCCTTTCTGATTTCGTCAAGAAATTCTTCCGGACGACGTATCCGTAGATAGTTTTCGGAGTATTTCCATCCGTCAACATATACGGCTTTCAATGCCATGGGCAGCTGCGCAAGCAGTTGAAAGGACTCTTCATGGCTGAGCCGGTTACGCAATGCATGCAATACGGATCGCACAATTCGCGCGGCCTGATCACGCTGCACATGCAGTGTTTCGGCTACTCTGTTTACATAGGCATTGCCTTTGGCAGCATATTGATTAAAGTCTAAAGACATAATTTATCTTTTTGCATCTGCAAGAGCAGGCTCTACTTCAAAACTTAGTTTAGCATTAATTCTGTACTCAACGATTTTCCCGTTTTTTACTACTGCACTATGATCATGGATATAGACAGATTTGATGTTGTGAATGGTTTTTGACGCTTCGCTTACGGCTTGCTGTGCGGCATCCTCCCAGCTTTTGGGTGAACTTACCATTAGTTCAAGTACTTTAATTGCAGACATAATAAATTGGTTTAATTTTTATAATAAATAATAACTATTGCTAAAGTAGTATTGATGAGAAGCCGATATGAATGATGTACGTCATTAGAAAAGATTATTTTCATTAGTAGTTATCAGGTAGGATTACTGTTCAGCAAAAGAGATATAAAAAAAAGAGAGAATGACAACATACTCTCTTTTCGTTAACAGAATTTATCTTTGTTATTCTATTTTTTTCTTTACATATTCAATCTGTTTGTTGATCAGATCGGCATCGCTGCTTTTATTTTTTGCTGCTTCTTTCTTTGCGATAATTCCTTTGAGCATATTGTTGATGATTTCTCCTATTTCATATTTCGCCGGTATTTCATTTTTAAAGGCAAGTATGGCATCTATTCCTTTTTTGAACTGAGTGCCGTCTGTTACCTCACCAAGGAAAGCTGCAAGTGTGCCGGTCATATTGAATTTAGCCTGGCTGATGGGCATTTTTTCGTAAGTGTTCATGATGGCACTGAAGGCAGACAGATCTCCACTTTCAATGATGATGGATGCTACAGTTTCCAGCAGCGCTCCTTTGATTGGCTGATTGATTTGTTTCTTTGCACTTTCCAGGGCAAGTGCAGGATCTATTTCGTGCAATGCATTCAACGCAGATCCGCTTAGCGTATACGATGAGTCTTCTGTGTATTGCATAAATAATACGGCGTATTCATTTTTTTTCAGGGTGCTCAATTTGTCAATAGCAAGTGATCTGGTAACGCGCTGTTTGTCTTTTTTAACGATATCTACTAAAATAGTCTCAGCTACTTCCAGTACTTTTTTCTTCTTTAAATCCAGTTTGCTGATTACGCTATTTCTGAGACCATCATATGGGTCGTTTAATGCAATTTTAATAAACTCAGGGGCTAGCTTATGATCTTGTTTTTTCATCATAAAATCAATAGCTTCTTTCCTGTCTAAATAATTGCCTGCGTATTTGTACTGATGAATATACTGCTCAATGGTTTTGTTTTCTTTTTTCGTACACAGTAATGTTTTGTCGCCATCAAAATTGACAAGATCGGGCTTGATGCTTGTTTCAAAGAAAAAGCTGTCTACGCTATTTTTGATCCATACTTGATGTCTTTTTTTGTCTTTGCCGGTGTAAATATCTATATATACCGGCATATTGAAGGTTTGCTCTTTTTGTAATTGTTTTACCAGAACTTTAGTTTTTTGAGAAGCGGTGTCATAGCTGTATTGTATATCCAGATTTGGGTGCCCGCTTCCGAAATACCATTGATTAAAAAACCAGTTCAGGTCTTTACCGGTTATTTCTTCAAAAGCATGACGCAGCTGGTGTGCTTCAGCAGCTTTATACTTATTGGTAGTGAGGAAAAGTTGTAAGGATTTGAAAAAAGCACTGTCGCCCACATAATTTCTAAGCATGTGTAGTATGCGCCCGCCTTTATTGTAGCTTACAGCGTCAAACACATCTTCTTTGTTTTTATAGTAAAACCGAACCAGGTCTTTTTGTTCACTTCCGCTTTGCAGGTAACCTTGCATGTCGATAAAATTGGTAGCATCTGCTTTGTCTTTCCCGTATTTGTATTCATCCCATAGATATTCGCTATAATTGGCAAAGGACTCATTGATGGTAATATTGCTCCAGCTTTCAGCTGTAACATAATCGCCGAACCAATGATGAAATAGTTCGTGTGCAATGGTGCCTTCCCAAATATTTCCGTCTGTTAATTGTCGGGCATCCTGATGTGCACTTTCCTGATGAAGTGTAGCCGTAGTGTTTTCCATGGCTCCGCTTACAAAATCACGTCCAACCAATTGGGCATATTTTGCCCAAGGGTATTCAATTCCGGTAATTTTTGAAAAATAAGTCATCATTTCCGGTGTCAAGCCAAATATTTTTCGTGCTACACCGGCATATTCTTTTTCAACATAGTAGCTTACTTCTTTTCCTTTCCAGCTGTCTTTTATAATGCTGAATTCCCCTGCGCCCATAAAAAGAAGGTAAGGAGCGTGAGGTTGATCCATTTTCCAGAAATCTGTACGCGTTCCATCTGTATTAGCCTGTTGTCTCGTAAGCAATCCGTTAGTGAGTGTTACCCACTTGCCGGGAACGGTCATCGCAATTTCATGCGTAGTTTTTTGGTTGGGCCTGTCAATAGTGGGGCACCATACACTGGTTGCTTCAGTTTCTCCTTGTGTCCAAATCTGGGTGGGTTTGTTTTTTTCTTTTCCTTCGGGGTTGATGAAATAAAGACCTTTTGCGTCAGTGATTGCTGCACTTCCGTCTGTTTTAATTTCATTAGGTTTGGCGATGTAGTCAATATAAATAGTTAGTTTTTCACCTCTTTTATATTTCTTATCAAGGAAAACATCAATGACGTTATTTTGATATTTATAATTCAGTTTCTTTTTGGTGTTCTTTTCAATAAGCGCTACTTCTTTTATCTCCATGCCTTTTGCGTCCAGTGATAATAGGTTCTGTTCGTAGAAATGTGGTTGAACGGTAATATGAGCCTGCCCGTACATGTGGGCTTTGGGAAGGTCGAATTTCACATTTAATTACGTGTGCACGAGGTCGAAAATCTTTTCGGAAGTGGATCTGTAAATAGATTTCCAGATCGTATCTGTAGCGGGGGAAGTAGTTTGTGCGTTTGCGTATTGGGTAACTAAAATAATTAGAAGAAAGGTGCCGATCCGTTGTTTCATTTGAAAAAAATTTTGACAAAGATAATTCCGGGTGGTGGTGATAAATAGATAATTTTGATAAAATGTTGTTAGGGTTTTTCTAAAAAGGTTTAAAATGCGTCAATTATTTAAGTGTACACGCTTCGCATGGGGAGTCTTGTTTTTTTTCTCAAGTGCAACGTCTTTCGGTCAGCATAGACATTATATTTATTTTCAACAGGAACAACTTGCTCCTTTTTTCATCAAGTATCAGGGTCAGATCTACAGATCTTCTCCTCAGGGATATTTGTTATTAAGTAAGATAAATAAGGGGAGTCATCAGTTGTATTTCGGGTTGGATTCATCCAATGCGCTTATAAAGTTTAGTCTGGAGAATATAGATTCCGATAGGGGGTATCTGGTAAAATATTTTGAAGAAATAGGCTGGGGTTTGTTTGATTTTCAGAATTCATCGGTTATTTATGCAGCTAAAGAAAATGAAAAGCAAAAGAATGCGATAGCATCAGCGGCTGTTCAAAATGATAAATTTTCGGATATGCTTGCAAATGTCATTAAAGACAGTACGGTGAAATATGTGAATGATTCGATGGTGTTAGATGATATAGAAAATACAGAAGTGGGAGGAGAGAAGCGGTTGACAGAAAATTCTATTAATAAAACTGTTGATTCGATTCTTATTGTAGCGGATACCATGAAACCGATTCATGAGCGCTCATTAATTGTAATGCAAAATCGTCAGCAGGTAGATTCTGCTGTAAATGTTAGCATTATCGTTTATGAAAAAAACAAGCAGGATACGGTAGTTATCACATTTGATAGTGAAGATGCTTCAAAAGGGGTACAAAATGTTATTTCAAACGACAGAGCCTCGATTGCAAAGGATTCTGTTATTGTACGGGATAGGGGATTTGATACACTTGGGCTGACAAAAACCAACGTCCGGAATATTTGCCGAAGAATTGCCTGGGAAGATGATTTTATTAATTTAAGGCAAACCATGGCCGGTCAGCGTACGGAAGAGCATATGATTGCAGAAGCGGAAAAAATTTTCGGGCAGATGTGTTTCTCGACGCAACAGCTTGGGCAATTATGTGTATTGTTAACTTCAGATGAGATGAAATATCGCTTTTTCAGTAAAGCCTATAAACATGTATTGGACCTGGAGCAATTTCATTCGTTGGGTAAGCATTTAGAGAGTCCTGAATATCGGCAGCGTTTTGACGATTTGATACATCAAAAATAATGATCCAAAGATATTTTTTAGAAGTAGCCTACAGGGGGGATGGGTTGAGTGGTTTTCAGATTCAGGAAAATGCGCCAACAGTACAGTCTGCCATTGAGGGTGCATTCTTCATTTACTTTAGGGAAGGCATTTCTCTTACCGGTTCTTCCCGTACTGATGCGGGGGTTCATGCTTACCAGAATTATTTTCATTTTGACTGGGAAGGTTCTTTTGATAACAGAGTGGTTTATAATTTGAATGCATTGCTTCCGGGAAATATTGCCATTAAATCTGTGCGAAGTGTAAGGCAGGATGCGCATGCGCGTTTTGATGCTTTGTCGAGAAGTTATGGATATATGGTATACATAAAAAAGGATCCCTTTTTAGCAGACAGAGGTTGGTATTTTCCTTATGAATTAGATCGGGAATTGTTGCATAAAATGGCGGATTGTATAAAGTCGGCATCCTATTTTGAAGCATTTTCAAAGCGCAATACACAGGTAAAGAACTATGTATGTAAGATCATGCGTAGTGGCTGGCAGTTTGGGGATGAGTATTTGAAGTATGAGGTGGAGGGAAATCGGTTTTTAAGAGGCATGGTGCGTGCTTTGGTTAGCAGTATGTTACAGGTAGCCAGGGGTAACAGAGAGGAAAGTTGGTTCTACGGTTTATTGGAGGAGGGTTATATTGGTCAGGCTGATTTTTCAGCCCCTCCCCAAGGATTATTTCTGGAGCGGGTGGCTTATCCGGGTCATATATTTGGTTAATCAAGCGTAGGCATCGTGTTGAAATGCTTTGCCTGTAATAGTTGGACGATTTTGATAATTTTTCCTGTAAAAAACTTGGAACATTAAAGTAAACACGCTTATCATTGCACCCCGCTTTTAAGGCGGCAGTTCTTTAAGTACAGGGTTTTTGAAGCATTTGTAAAGAATGCCGAAAAAAATAAAAAAAATTCAAAAAAAATGTTTTTTGAATTGTGTTTACCCTTACCTTTGCACTCCCGTTTCAAAAACGGGTTTACAAAAAGAAATTAAGTTCTTTGAAAGATTGGAAGCAACAGCAACGTTTTAATTAATTAGAACGGGTAAATTCAAGCGTAATAAAAATTCGAGAAAGACTACGTTAATTTCAAAAGTTAACAAAGTCAGTTTCAAACAACATTTACAA
>JBKDRQ010000240.1:0-7265 GCA_046341135.1 Bacteroidota bacterium | reverse complement strand
CACTGAAGTTGCTCGCAACGATCAGGCCTGTTTGATTTTGATCTGCCGTATTTTTTGCATTATCCAGTTTACTCAACCAACCTGTAGAGCCGCAGATTACCGGCACACCTTGTTTCAGACAAAAAGAAACATTTTCAAAAGCCGTCTCGGGCGTAGTAAATTCAATAACAACATCCGTTTGTTGTAGGTTCTCTGCTGTCAATTCGTGTTTATTTTGGATGTCTATAATTAATGGAACGGTATGTCCTCTTTGTAAGGCCTGTTCATGAATCGCTTTACCCATTTTACCATAACCGATCAGCGTAATTTTCATGCTTACAATTTTTAATAGCTAATATTATACGTTTTATTTTTTCTTTTCCCCAGAGCCAGCGTTAATTGCATGCCTGCATTGCCTAATTGGGGGTTTACGTAGGGATTCATATGTAGGGTGAGATTTTCAGTAAGTTCAAAAGAGTGCAGGTGGGCATCTACTGCTGCATCTACTACATTTAGCCCCCAACAAAGAATAAAAGCTAAAACTGAATAGTCAACGTATTGCCGCACTCCATTTCTGTATCTTCGGATTGATTCAGGATCTACCGGCCTGAATTTTTCCGCCATCTGTTCGTCGTTGCTAGGGTCATTATCTAACTTATTTCTGTATGCATTCCGTGCATCTATATATTCTTTTCGGTTGTAAATAAAAAAGCCTGCACAGGTGCCCAGCGCAACGTAAACAACAGGAATTTTCCAGTACTTTTTATTATAGGCTTGTCCTAGTCCGGGTAATATCCCCGACATCAAAGCAGCTTTAGAAGGACTATGAATTTTTATGATGGGCGTGTCTGCTTTCTTTTTTTGTTCAGACTTCTGCGTTCGGGTGGTATCTGCGCATATCGCATTATTATTAAAGCACAACCATACAGCAAAAAGAAAAAAATACTTCATAGCGCTTACTCTACCGTTACACCCAGTTGTTTGAGGATATGATTGAATTGTTCCAGCGAGAAATATTCTATCGTAATGCTTCCTGCTCCTTTTTTATCATGCTTAAGATGCACTTTGGTGCTGAATTGCTCAGAAAGCTTATCCGTTATTTGTTTATATACTTGCTGCACATCTGTTGTAGTTTTCTTGTGAACCGGTGCGGCTTTATATAATTGTCTGACAAGCGATTCCGTTTGTCTGACAGAAAGATATTTTTCTATTATTTGTTTAAAAACGTACAGTTGTTTTTCAACTGCATCAATGTTGATAAGCGCACGTGCATGGCCCATGCTGATTTCTCCGTTACGAACGGATAGCTGAATATCCGGCGGGAGTTTGAGTAAGCGTAAATAGTTGGTGACAGTCGATCTGTCTTTCCCCATTCGCTCAGCTACTTGTTCCTGCGTGTAGTCGAGTTCGTCCATCAGCCTTTTATAGCTTAATGATATTTCAATGGGATTAAGATTTTCGCGTTGCAGATTTTCAAGCAGGGCCAGCTCCAGCAGTTCTGCGTCATTCACTTTTCGTATGTAGGCTGGAATGTCTTTTAGCCCGGCTAGTTTGGAGGCTCTCCATCTTCTTTCTCCGGCAATGAGTCGGTATTTCCCGCTTGCTGTTTTGGAAACCGTGATGGGCTGAATGATATCGTGCATCTTGATAGAGGCAGAAAGTTCCTGCAATGCTGCTTCATCAAAATCTCTGCGCGGTTGCTTGGGGTTGACTTCAATATCTTGAATGGGGATACGAAGACTAAGGGTTGCGGTATCCGCAACAGTGGGCTGAAGTTTTCCGGCAGTAGTCTTTAAGTCATCATCAATGGTTTTGAGTAAGGAACGAATCCCTTTACCCAATGCGTCTTTTTGGGGCTTATTGCTCATTTGTAACAAAGGTAAAGCTTGAAAATGTAAAGTTGGACTATTTGATTAATCTGTATCCGATCCATGCTGCGAGCAGTCCTAAAAAAACACTTCCACAGATATATAATACATACAATCCGATTTTCTGCTGCTGAAGCATTTGAATGCCTTCTAGCGAAAAAGTGGAAAAGGTCGTAAACCCGCCGCAGATTCCGGTGGCAAGAAACAGCTGCCAGTGTTGCTGAAAGCGTTCATCTGAGGCAGCCCAGCCGGCGATCAACCCGATCAGAAAGGAACCAGCCGTATTTACTAAAAATGTGTGCACAGGGAATGATGATGAGCTCTTGACATATAAGCTTACGCCATACCGGAGTACAGAACCGATTGCGCCTCCAAGAGCTACTGCAAAACAATCTCTAAACAGCATAGGCGTTAAAGATTTCCCGAAAAGGTATAATTCAGATCCACCTGCCAGACACCGTCCTTTAATATCACCTTTACCGGCATTTTTTTCTCTTTATATGAATTGGAATAATTGATCACCACAACAGAGTCATTTACCTGATCTACAGAATGAATAATGATAGAAGCGTTTTTATATCCTTCCTTTTCTTCCCTGGTTAGTTGTTTGTTGTATCTGTCGGATAGTTGATCCAGTTCATAAAGGTTAATGCTGTCTTGCAGCATCAGCAATTTTGCCTGATCATAATCACCATCAAGAGATGATCTGATAAAGGTTCGTGCCGTTCCCAGCGCATCACCAGGCCTGCTTTCTTTTTCACTGCAACCCATTACTGCAATAACCAAAATATAGAGCAGTATTTTTTTATTGACCATACTAATGCTTAAAGCTGTTTTTGTTCATGCTGATGATCCCGATCGTAGGCTTTAATAATCGCTTTTACCAAACGGTGACGGACCACATCTTCTTCATCCAGTTCAATATGAGAGATGCCGTCAATATTTTTAAGAATCCGAATACCTTTTTCTAAACCACTGCGTTGATTTTTGGGTAAATCCACCTGCGATAAATCACCGGTAATGATTGCTTTCGCATTTGCGCCAATTCGGGTCAGAAACATTTTTAATTGCAGATCTGTTGTGTTTTGCGCCTCATCTAAAATAATAAAGGCATTATCAAGCGTTCTCCCTCTCATATAGGCCAGTGGTGCAATTTCTATCACACGGGTGCTCATATAATAGCCAAGCTTATCGGCAGGTATCATATCATCCAGTGCGTCGTATAGTGGACGCAGATACGGATCAATTTTTTCTTTCAGATCGCCGGGCAGAAAACCCAGGCTTTCTCCCGCTTCCACGGCAGGACGTGTGAGGATGATTTTTTTGACTGTCTTATTTTTTAATGCTTTTACAGCAAGCGCCACAGCAGTATATGTTTTACCAGTTCCTGCAGGACCAATGGCAAATACTATATCGTTTTTTTCTGCTGCCGACACCATTCGCTTTTGATTATGTGTGCGGGCGCGAACAGTTTTTCCATTCGGACCAAAGACCAATACATCGCCAGGATTTCTTTCTGCAAAATGATCGACGGTTTCTTTATCATCTCCACCCAGTATCTGTTCGAAGTACTGCTCACTCACCTGCCCATTTCTTTCCAGATAGGTGATCAATAAATCGATTTTTTCCTTCGCAATTTCAATTTGCTCCGGACTTCCGCTGAGTTTAATCTGCGAGCCACGGGAAAGGATTTTCAGGAGCGGGAATTTCTTTTTCAGTAAATCAAGTTTGCCATTGTTAACGCCAAAAAAATCAATCGGGTTAACGGTTTCGAGGTTGATAATGGTTTCAGTCAATGTTTTTTTGTTTAGGATAGTGCCTGTATAATGCTGTTGACACAATAGTTTACAATCGGATTATCTATCAATTCAATATTAAGTCTTTAATTGATTAATGATAAAGTTACTTATTCACAAGGTGTGAATACATTTATAGAAAGTTAAAAGTTGATTAACTGCTTACCAGCGCGCAACAATTTTGAAGTTGACCAGTCGGGGAGTAAGTCTGTTGGGAATGGTAAATATGTTGTTGGAGAAATCTTTGATCAGTAAATAAGATATGGTGTTAGCCCTGTCTATCACATTAAATACTTCCAGGCTTGCCCATATATTCTGGAAATTGCGGAAAGGATTTTTGCTTCTGCGTTTACTGCGTTCACTATCCAGCAATAATGCGCTGAATCCAAAATCAACTCTGATATAGGGTTCAATGATGAGGGCATTTCTGAATTTGCTGCTGTTGGGAATATTGTAGGGGAGATTGGTTCCGTACAGCATATTCATATGAAACTTAAAATTTTTATTCGTTGCCAGATAATCCTGTATAAACATGCCGACGGTCAGCAGTCGGTCGGTCGGTCTTCGTATCCATCCACCTTCCACTAAGGTACTGTCGGTAGGTTTCCCATTATTATCTAGTGTGTAATTATACCAACGATCGTTGGCAAGATTTTCTCTTGTGCGCATCAGTCCTACACTGATCCAGCTTTCTGCATCTTTTACGAGTTCTCCGAATAGCCTCGCCTCAATGCCCGTTGCATAGGCAACGGCTTCATTATTGCCCGAATAACGAATACGTACATTGTCTATGTCATAGGGTACAATATCGTACATAGATTTATAAAATACCTCTGTCTGAATTTTAAATGGTCTTCCTCCCCATCCTTTGAAGTTCCAGTCGAATCCACTTACAATCTGCCAGCTTTTCTGGGCTTTTACATCCTCATTCACGCTGCCGTCATATCGTCTTAATTCACGATAGAGTGGAGGCTGGTGATAAGCTCCTGCTGCTGCGCGAAAAACGATATCTCTTTTCCATTTAGGCTGGAAAGCAAACTGTGCACGCGGCTGGATGAGCAATTCATTATTTAAGGTGTTGAAGTTGTAACGTAAACCCAGCTGTAAGGTTATGTTGTTATTGCCTTTACTCAAATTGATATTATCCTGTATATATCCCTGCGTGCGTATAATTGACAGCGAAGTGCTTGATTTGAGTACTTTGTTCATCAGTAATACAGACGGATTGAAAGGAAGTGTATATCCCGCACTGTCCTGAAGTTCCCATTCATTCAACCGATCTTCTATGGTTTGTCTTTCGACGCTATGCCCCCATAAGTACACATGTTTGCCTTTTTCAAAGCTTCCTTTGTGAGAGGCACTGACAATTTCAATGTTCAGACGGTTGCGGGCAAAGTTCTGAAATACACCGGCACCCAGTGGATTTATGATTGAGCCAAAGGTGGGTTTGCTTTTGTCAAAATCACGTTCTCCAAAAAGGTAGGCTCCCTGTATATCGAAGTATTCTCTTTCATTGTTGTTGAAGTGACTTAGCATCCATTTAAGCCGGATATTTTTCCGCGGTTGAAAAGTAGTGGCAAGACCTGTCATGCCGGTACGATATTCATCTTTCTCTCCTCCGGCAAAATAAACATCCAGTCCGAGGTTGGCCGTGAAGAAGGGGGACAAAACAGATGAAGTTTGATTGCTGAACTGAGGCGACAGATTGAATCTGGTTCTGGAGCGGTTTGCTAATATTTCAAAGAGCCATTTTTCTTTGGGTTGCCATGTGATATATGCCTGAAGGTCGTTGCTGGAGGGAACATAACTTCCTTTTATTTCCTGACTGCTTAATAAATTCTGGTTGTTTCTGTTGCGTGCGCCAATGATATAGGTGACCTTCTGATTTTTAGAAGCACCTTCCAGCTGTAGTCCCTGTTCGAGTAAAGATATGTAGGCTGATCCTCCGAATTTAGTGGGCCTTTTATATTGGATATCCAGCACCGAACTCATTTTGTCGCCATACTTAGATTGAAATCCCCCATTGTAAAAAACGACATTTTTGACCATTTCTGCATTAATGAAACTTAATCCTTCCTGCTGGCCCTGACGAACCAGATAGGGACGAAAAATTTCAAAGTCGTTGACGTAAATTAAATTTTCATCGTAATTGCCTCCCCTTACAGAGTATTGAGAAGTAAGCTCATTATTACTGCCCACGAAAATTTTAATCAGTGCTTCAATGCCCCCTGTTGCAGAAGGTAATTGCAGCGCATTTTTTGGGTTGATACGGATAGAAGAGCTTTCCATTCGCAGACGATCATCTTTAATAGTTACTTCCTGTAATTCTTTAATTCCTTTTTCAAGACGCACGATGATATTTTCGACTTCTTTTTCATTGAGGAAAAAGTTTCTTTGTTCAGAGCGGTAGCCTGCATAGCTGAATACCAGCGCAAATGCTTTGTCTGCAGGTGCTTTTATTGAAAAAGATCCGGAATCATTGGTTGATACACCTGCTGTTTTGCCAAGGATTACAACAGAAACCTTAGGCAGGGGATTTTCGTTTTCGTCGAGTACTCGCCCTCTGATCAGCGCATTTTTTTTTTGGGCAAAAGAAGCCATCATCAGCAAACTGCCACATACTGTAAGCATCAGCCGAATGATATTTTTTGGGGAGGTTAAGTAGTGCATCTATGAACTATTTAGCCAAGATAGGCTATAATTTTTTAAGCGCAGCAATGGTTGCTTTTGGATCAGCAGATTTAAATACGGTGTTGCCTGCTACCAGTACATCCGCACCTGCATTTAGTATGGTTGGCGCATTGTCAAGTGTTACCCCTCCGTCTACTTCAATATGTATCTGATGATTTCCCGCAGTGATCATAGATTTAAGCGTGCGGATTTTATCGAGTGTATGAGGTATAAATGTTTGTCCGCCAAAACCGGGATTTACACTCATAACACATACCAGGTCAATATCTGCCAAAATATCTTTTAATGCTTCTGCAGGCGTGTGGGGGTTGATGGCTACACCGGCTTTCATACCCAGTTGTTTGATCTGCTGGATATTTCTGTGCAGATGACGGCAAGCTTCAATGTGCACCGTTAAAATATCTGCACCCGCTTTATGGAAAGCTTCTGTATATTTTTCCGGTTGTTCGATCATCAGATGTACATCGCATACTTTGTGAGTGGCTTTTCTGAAAAATTCTATCAGCATGGGTCCGAAGCTGATGTTGGGAACGAAGGATCCGTCCATTACATCCAGATGATACCAATCGGCCTCGCTGTCGTTCAGCATCCGGCAGTCAGTTTCAAGTTGTAAGAAGTTGGCAGATAGTAATGAGGGGGCGATGATGGCCATTTTGTAATGATATAATTGGCCGTAAAAGTATTGAATTGCTCCCAAACTTTTTAATTGTTCTCTGGCTTCCGTTAAGGATGGGTCCAGTAAAAGCGATTTTTTAAAGTTCAGGATTGCGGCTTCTTTGTTGTTGAGCAGGAGATGGGTTTTGGCTTGCCAGAAATAACCATCGGCAAAATCATTTTTTACTTCGGTAGAAAGTTGAAAAATTTCAAGAGCCTTTTGATATTGTTGCTGATCATAATAGAGTAGTCCTTTTTCAATGTAGGCCTGTAAAAA
>JBKDRQ010000239.1:0-7335 GCA_046341135.1 Bacteroidota bacterium | reverse complement strand
AAGGCAAAAGTCAAAAGGCAAAACCCAAAAAGTTATCATTGTTGTCGTGGTTCTCTTGGTTGTAATACATATTTATCTATAAAAATTCTTATTGCCTCTATCAATCTCTCCGGTGCTTCCATCATCCCCTGATGTCCGGCTTCTTCAAGAATGAGTGTTTGTGCATGTTCTGGTAATTTGGATTGCTGAATTGCATCTTCCGGATTTACGGCATTATCCTGCATACCTATGCAAAAGAAAACAGACTTTGTAGTTTTAATAAGTATCTCTGTACTGTCTTTTCTTTTGCGCATGGCGCGTAAATAAGCCATCATAGAAGCTTCGGTAATTTGACTCGCTCTCTCAATAAGTTCATTGACTTTTTTAGGATGGTTTTTTTTGAATTGAGTGCCGAATAAGTTGGGTGTTGCTACTTCAAGAAAAGATTTGGTAGTATTGTTTTTCAAGAACTCAACACTCTTTAATCTGGCTTCTTTTTTTGCTTCACTGTCTGCATAAGAAGTGGAATGTATTAATCCAAATGCAAGTAATCGCTCGTCATATTTTTCTGCAAAAGCCAGCGTGATATATCCCCCCATAGAATGCCCCAGTATTATTACTTTATCTAGCTGTTCAGCGTCTATTATCTTCAGCATATCGGCTGCCATGGATTCCATAGATAGATTATCTATCAGTGATAAATCATTTATGGGAGATAAATATGTTCCTCTTAAGTGAGGAATGATGATCTGATATGTTGAAGATAAAGATGTTCTTATTTCATTCCATACATATCCGTCTTCTCCAAAGCCATGAACGAGCATGACGGGTATGCCCTCGCCTTCAATTTCGTAGGACAAGACTCCGGATGGGGTATTTATTTTTTTTATCATTGAATAGTTTAAATTATTTAAATAGTTTAATATTTTATCCTCATCACCATTCTTATAAGTATATGTCAGTATTCAGTAATCCTTTTATTGTTACTTTCTTTGTCATTGCTAGAAAGAAAGTAACCAAAGAAAAATCTAGGCAAACCCGATCGCTCCGCGCGTTTTGCCAATCCCGCCCCACATTAAGACAACAGTCCCGAAATTCTTCGGGACGGACACCCCGACAATTTTATAAATTTTGGGATTTAATTTTTGATTCTTGACTTAAACAGGTATGCGCAAATCATCAAAGCCGTCATCGCCAATGCTATCTTACTAATGATGTCGCCGTATTTTACAAAAAAAGTTTCTCTTGTATCTGTATAGATTGCAGCTTTCAATACAGCAGGCTGCCACCATTTAGTTTGTTGCTCGATATTTCCTACCGGATTAATAAAACAACTAATGCCGGTGTTTGCAGAACGCACAACCCATTTTCGGGTTTCGATGGCTCTCAATCTGGCATAAGCCATGTGCTGCTGATAACCTGGTGTATTGCCCCACCATCCGTCATTGGTAATAATCGCAATGAGATTTGCACCGTTCTTTACATAACGACTCATGTATTCACCATATATACTTTCATAACAAACAGCAGGAGCAATGACATGATTGTTTTTCAAAGGAATGGTCGTTCTGATTTCCTGTCGTGCATATCCCCCGGCTGTTCCTCCCAGCTTCTCAAATAAGGGCCCTAAAAAAAGTAAGAATTTTGGTAGTGTCTCTACACCGGGCACCAACATTGATTTATGATAAAACTGTAAAGCGCCGGAACTGTCTGCCAGCATCCCTCCGTTATATACTTCATAAAAAATTCCGGATCCTTCCATAGGTCGTGAATAAACGGAATGTCGATCAGGAAATATCCGATAACTTTCAATACCCGTGAAAAGATGCAGTGCTGGAAATTTATTTAATAACATAAAAGCAATTTCCAGTTCATCGTTTTCCTGAACGCTTTTTTCATCAATACCACCAAATGCATAGAGTGCAGTCTCCGGCCAGATCAGCAATGTAGTATTGCTGTCAACTTTCTTTTTTGATAAATCAACAAGAGATTGGGTTAGTTTACGCAAATTACCACTGCTTATTTTTTCATACGGGTCAATGTTGGGTTGAACAACAACAATATTTTCATTGGTTATTTTTTTGCTTTCATTCGCATATTTTTTTTCTTCTAAATTTTCAATGAATAATGAAAGAAGGATCGGTAAAATCAAAATAGAGGCAATGAGTATATGCTTACTCCATTGATTTTTATGGAGAGAAGTTTGCAGGTAAAATTTATATAATAGTAAGTTTACACCTAAGATCCATATACTACCTCCACTCGTTCCTGTATAAGCATACCATTGTATCCACGAGGTTCTTTCCGCAAAGGCATTTCCCAATGTGAGCCAGGGCCAGCTCAGCCCCCAGTCGAGCTGATGCAGATATTCAAAACTCAGCCAAAAAATCAACAGGCTCAACAGCGCAATATTGAGGTTGAAATGTTTTTTTATTTTTCTGTATCCCCACCACGGAATAAACATGAGTAAACTGTTTACTATGATGGCGAGCCATGCACCGATCAAACTGGCATTCCATATCCACCAGGTGGTGAATACATTCCATGAAAATAATCCTGTGTAGATGAAAAGAAAATAACGAAGATTAGGCAGTTCTCTTTCTTCAATAATTAAAAGAGGAATGAAAGCAAAAAAAATGACAGCAGAAAAATTATTGGGCGTCCATGCAAGCCATAAAAGCAAGCCTGACAAAACGGCTAACAGGAATGATGAGTATTTTTTTGCTTGCATCTTCCTTATGTTATAGTTTGCTTCAGGATTTTTGTTATCTCGAATAGTTCGGACTTTCCTTTGTAATCTCTACATCATGCGCATGGCTTTCTTTCATGCCGGCGTTGGTAATCTTGACAAACTTAGCCTGTTGCAATTCTTTGATGGTCTTCGCCCCGCAATATCCCATTCCTGCTCTCAATCCACCTGCGTACTGATGCACAATTTCTGATATACTTCCCTTAAAAGCTACTCTTCCTTCAATTCCTTCCGGCACTAATTTTTTAATACCCTCTTCCACATCTTGAAAATAACGATCGCCACTTCCCTGTTGCATAGCACCGATGGAGCCCATTCCACGATATTGTTTGAATTTACGTCCTTCGTAGATAATTGTTTCGCCCGGACTTTCCTCTGTTCCTGCAAACACACTTCCCATCATTACCGTAGATGCTCCAGCTGCAATAGCTTTCACCATGTCACCGGTATAACGGATGCCTCCGTCAGCAATAACAGAAATACCTTTTGATTTTAATGCATATGCAGCTTCCATCACTGCAGTCAGTTGAGGGACACCGGTGCCTGCTACAATACGAGTGGTACATATAGAACCCGGACCAATACCAATCTTTACTGCATCTGCACCTGCATCCGCCAATGCCTTTGCGCCTTCAGCAGTACCTACATTACCGGCAATGACTTCCAATTTTTTAAAATTCTTTTTCAATGATCTCAACGCATCCATCACGCCTTTGCTGTGACCATGTGCGCTGTCTAACGTAACAATATCCACGCCCACTTGCTGTAGCGCATCGGCTCTGTCGAACAAGTCACCGGTAATGCCTAAGGCCGCACCCACTAACAGACGACCATATCCGTCTTTCACTGCGTTGGGGTGACTTTGCACTTGAAGAATATCTCTGTAAGTAATCAGTCCAATTAATGTTCCGTCTTTTTTGATGACCGGAAGTTTTTCAATTTTATGTTTACTTAATATTGTTTTCGCTTTTTTCAGATCTGTTCCTTCGGGAGCTGTAATTAAGTTTTGCGAAGTCATTACTTCACTCACTTTTCTTTTGGGATTGGTTTCGAATCTTAAATCACGATTGGTAAGTATGCCTACTAATTTCTTTTTGTTGTCTACAACAGGAATACCACCAATCTTATTTTCTTTCATTAGCTGTAGAGCTTCTCCAATGGTAGCATTTTCAAGCAATACAATTGGATCAATGATAAGACCGCTTTCACTTCTCTTCACTTTGCGCACTTGTGCTGCCTGCTCTTCAATGCTCATGTTTTTATGGAGAATACCCAATCCGCCTTCCCGTGCAAGGGCAATCGCCAGCCCGGCTTCGGTTACCGTATCCATGGCGGCCGACAGCATAGGTATATTTAATCGGATATTTTTGGTGAGTTGGGTGGAGATGTCAGTTTCTCTTGGCAATACCTGCGAATAGGCCGGCATTAAGAGCACGTCATCAAATGTAAAACCTTCACCGTAAAACTTGTTGAGAATCGCTTGTTGCGAGAGGGAATTTATTCTTGCCATGTGCAAAGGTAGGTTACAACGGGTATATGTTCCAAATCATTATACTGTAACCGGCGCAGGTCTCCCGACCTGTGCCAGTTTGTAACTCTATTCTAAATATTATTGGTACTGTCTTTGTCTTGATACAAAGAAAGTACCCAAATAAAAATCAAGGCAAACCCGATCGCTCCGCGCGTTTTGCCTTGCCAGCGCCACACATTTCGTTTTTAATATAACTTCTTTTTGTCTTTGCGCCTCTGTGTCAAAAAATATCATCCAAAGGGGGTTATTTTCATTTCTGCTTACTTTAAATTTAATTTTCCCAATAGGGGTATGATTTCAATATCAAGTAATCACAAAAATTTTCCCCGGCAACTGCCTTATAATCCCTTTTAATTCCAATTGTAGCAGCGTGGAGGCGAGCTGACTTCCACTAAGTCGTGTATTCATTTGTAACTGATCTACATGCAAGCTTCCTGCTTTCTCTAAGGTATCTGTAATGAGCGTCTCTTCTGCATTTAGGAATTCAAAGATTCTTTTTTGTATGGGTTGTGTCAGCGGCTTCGTCTCCCATCCCATGATTTCAGCAAGTTCTTTACCGCTGGTGATTAGTTGTGCTTTTTGTTCGCGGATAAGCTGATTGCATCCTTCACTTTTGGCGTCTGTTGTTTTGCCCGGAAAGGCAAACACATCTCTGTGGTAATCGAAGGCAAGTCTTGCGGTGATCATACTGCCTCCCTTCGAAGCAGTTTCTATAACAACAACGCCATCGGCCATACCCGCTACAATGCGGTTGCGGATAGGAAAGTTGTGCCGGTCGGGCAGCGTGCCGCTTTTAAACTCTGTTAATAAGCCTCCATTTCCTTCAATCATTTCTTTAGCCAAACTTTTATGTTGACCGGGATAGATGGTATCGAGTCCGTGACCCAATACGCCAACAGTAGGAATCTGATGATGCAGACAATGTTTATGCGCTACTGCATCAATACCGGCTGCTAGTCCGCTGATGATAAGAGGTTCATAAGGAGCAAGATCCTGTATGAGCTGATGCGTTAATTGCTTTCCATATTCAGTATGATTTCGGGTGCCAATGATGGCAATCGTTTTATGCTGGTTGAGGGATGCTTTGCCTTTATAGTATAGGATGGTTGGCGGATCATAACAGTTGAGCAGTTTTTGGGGATATGCTTCATCCTTCAGAAAAAGCACATTGATTTTATATTTTTCAATGAAGGCAATTTCTTTTTCAAAGAGGTTGAATTGATGGAAAGATTTGATGGCGGCTGCCCTCATTTCGCCGATGCCTTCAATTTTTTCGAGATTAGATTTTTTTGCTTTGAAAATGGCTTCAGCAGATTCAAAGTGCTCCATCAGTATTCTGGCTTGAACGGTGCCGATTTGAGGCACTTCGGGTAAAGCGAGTTGATACAACAACTCATTGTGTGGTGTCATAGTTAGCGTTTTTCAGGTCAAAAATACTTATTCTTTCCCAAGCACTTTTAATTCTGTTCTTCTGTTCTGTGATCTGCCTTCTTCCGATGTGTTTTCAGCAACGGGCTGAGTTTCACCAAAACCTTTTGCAGTTAGTCTGCCTGCCGCAATTCCTTTCTGAATTAAAAAATTAACCACTGCTTTTGCACGGTTATTCGATAAGGTTAAATTGTCTGCCGGTTTGCCAATATTGTCTGTATGGCCGCTGATTTCAATGCGCAGCCCAACGTTGTCGCTCAACAGTTGAACAAGCTTTTCAAGCTCAATGGTGGAGGCAGGTTGTAATTCTGCAGAACCGGTATTGAAAAAAATATTGTTCAGTACAATTTTTGAACCTGCTTCGATGGGGGTCAGGGGGATGTCTTTTTTGAAGATATTTTCCTTGTCGGATTTTTCCAGAAAAAATGAAGAGGAATAAAAAAGGTATCCTTTACGAGCCACATTAAAGGCATAGTTTTTTCCGGAGGGAAGTGGTACCAGATAACTGCCGTCTTCTTCTGTTTGAATTTTTGATATAATCTGTCCTGTACTTAACTCTATCAGTTCTATAATGGCAGGCAATCCCTGTTTTTGTTTGATGTCAAATACTTTACCGCTTACCCAGAAAGTGGGTAGTGGTCGTACATAATTGGGAAGTGAAAACTGATAAATATCCAGACCACCTCTGCTGTCGCTGCGATCACTGGCATAGAAAGCAGTAATTCCGTCTGCCGCTACAATCAGTGTTCCTTCATCATTGATGGTATTGATTGGATAGCCTAAGTTTTCCGGTTTACCCCAGCTGCCATCTGCTTTTTTGCGCATCAGAAAAAGATCGGTTCCGCCATAACCCTGAAGACCGTTGCTTGTAAAATAAAAAGTCTGATTATCGGCATGTACAAAAGGGCTGCTTTCGTCCCCTATTGTATTAATTTCCGATCCCATATTTACTGGTATTCCCCAACGTCCGTTTGGTTGCAAATAACTTACATAGATATCACTCCCTCCATATCCTTCCGGTAATCTTGCGGCGAAATAGAGTGCCCGTTTATCTGGAGACAGACAAGGTTGGCTTTCCCATTGGTCGGTGTTCAGGAGCTGGCCTGCATTGATCCCTTCACTCCATCCTGTTTTAGTGATGTAGGAGAGATAAATATCACAACTGCCCTGACCATCTTCTCTGTTACAGGCAGTGTAGACCAGCATCTTTCCATCCAGCGAAATATTTTGGGCCCCTTCATTTAATGGACTATTAAGATTACCTGGTATCTGACCTGCCAGATGCCATTTATTATTAACTTTATTACTGATAAAAAAATCTTCATTTGTGTTATTAAGTCTTCTTGTAAACACTAACTGTTTACCATCTATAGTTAGTGAAGGGAAGTATTCCGATTCTTTGCTGTTGATACTGTCACCAAGATTAACTGGAGTAAAAATATAGTTGGCGGTTTTTTGCTCTTCGGAAAACTTCACGGCAAATTCATAGCTTTTTCTTCGGAAGAAGGCGCTTTTTTTAAAGCGTTCAGGTGTAGTAGGTTTTGATAAAAGTCTGTTGATAGCGAATAGTGCTTCTCTGAACTGTCCGTTGCCTGCCAGTGATATGGAGTAGGGGAGCAAGAAATTAAAACTGTAGGATGTGTCGAGT
>JBKDRQ010000238.1:0-6717 GCA_046341135.1 Bacteroidota bacterium | reverse complement strand
ACCTTGGATGCGGCTCAATATATTGGGTCGCTCAATACAAATACTTTGATGGCTACTTACAATTTTAGTACTATTCCATTAACCAATGATCTCAGATTTGATTTTTTGTACAAAAATCAGGGCCAGCTAAAATTGCCAAACAGTACTCTATGGATGAGGGGAAATGATACGTTATCTTGGCTAAAAGCATTTGATATGACAAATAGCCAAAATGAATTGGGGAGAGTCAGAAGAGGTTGGATGAACATATATGATTTGTTAAATAACGCTGGTCAGCCACTATCTTCAAGCTTTCAGCTAAAAGTAGAGCAAACGGGAAGAAGCTCTGCCAATAATGGGGAGTATTATACATCAATATTTGATTTGGATGATGGCTTAACAATTGATGCATTAAGATTTACTAATTCCATCAACGATATTCAGATGTCTGATATAATTTCTCCAACTAATTTTCTGTGCTCTGATAATACTGCGTCTGATTGGGTCAGTATAAAATTAAAAAATACATCTTCTGGAGCTATTGCCAATATTCCGGTTAGTTACAGATTGAACAATGGTACAATCATTAGTGAAAATATTTCTGCTATTGCTGCTAATACTGAAATCAATTATACTTTTCAAACCCCCATCTCCGTAGCCCTGACCGGTGAAGATACACTGGATGTATGGGTCTCTGCACCCGGAGATAATTATCCGGTTAATGACAGTATGATTGGTTTTGTATTTAACAAGCGCAGTATAGTCAGTAATTTTCCATTTTTAGAAAAGTTTGAGACCAATGACGGAGGCTGGTATACCAGTGATTCTTACAGCAGTTGGGTATGGGGTACTCCCAATGCAAAAACCAGATCGACCATATCGTCGGCTGCAAATGGCAATAAAGGGTGGTTTACCACTCTTTTCGGCACTTATAATTCAAATGAGATTTCATATCTGTATACCCAATGCTTTGATTTAAGGAGTCTGTCCAATCCAATGCTAAGCTTTAGTCATATTTCTGAACAGGAGAAAGGGCTGGATTATCATTTGCTTGAATATACATTAGATAATGGCCTAACCTGGCAAGTTTTGGGAACCAGAAATAGCGGCACGAACTGGTATGATACATCTGCAAATTTTTGGAATACGAGTATTCGTCGCTGGCACGTATCATCTGCCGATTTACCTAAAGGTGTTTCAAATATTCGGTTCAGATTCTTGTTGAGTAGCAGTAGCTTTAATCAATTTGAGGGAATTGGTATTGACGATTTCCACATTTTTGAAAAAGTCAGTATATATGAGGGAAATGATATAACAATATCTGCTCCTGTCTCAGGTAATCAATTTGCTGACTTCTACAGCAGTGGTCAATTGATAGCTTCTATTAATCCTCTGGGCCAAAATTTAGGACAGGTAAATGTAGGCGTATTTATTAATCGCGATTCTGTGCGATTAATAAACGGGCAGTACTATCTCGACAGAAATATAGTTGTAGATCCTCAATTTGAGCCAACAGACAGTGTAATGTTGAGATTTTATTTTACTGACAGTGAAGTGAACAGAATGTTATTCACTACTAATTGTGCAAATTGTATTAAGCTAAACGATGCATACAGGGCTGCCATAACAAAATATAATGGGTTAAGCGAATTTGAAAATGGAATATTGAATGATGGTTATGGAGGGACCTATTCTTTTACAGATGCCACTAAAGTAGAGGTTATACCATTTAATAATGGGTATTATGCTGAATTTAAAGTGAAATCTTTTTCTGAATTCTGGATTAATGCGCTTGACTTAAATATTAATCAAACGCCGCTTGCTGTGAATGAGTTATCAGACCGAAAGAAGTTTATTGTAAATTCTCTTTTTAATACTGCAGGTCAATTGGTTATTAATCCTGCTAATCAAGCAGGTGTGCAGGAAATGAATGTCAGACTTCTTAATGCAGCAGGGCAGGAAATTATAAATCTTTATCGACCTTATCAACGTACAATAATTGATGCGGGTAGTTTAGCTAATGGTATTTATTTTATTGTCATTACGGACAGATCCGGTAAGTATTATTACAGATCAAAGGTTATAAAATAAATCTGATATATAATTTATTAAAACTGTATCTGCTTTATAATATAATCCTTTATCTCTTTGATTGGTACTCTTTCTTGCAAAAGACTGTCTCTGTGACGTATAGTCACCATATTGTCTTCTTTACTTTGGTGATCTATTGTCGCACAAAACGGAGTACCTATTGCATCTTGCCTTCTGTATCTTTTACCAATGCTATCCTTTTCATCGTACTGACAGTGGAATTGTGTTCTGCAATCGTCTACGATACTTTTTGCAATTTCAGGAAGCCCCTCTTTTTTAACTAAAGGAAGTATAGCTAGTTTTACGGGAGCAATTGAGGGCGGTATACTTAGGTATGTGCGCACATCTGTTTTGCCTTCTTCGGCGGTTGGCACTTCTTCTTCTTTATATGAAAGACTTAATATGGTAAGTACCAATCTGTCCAACCCTACAGAGGTCTCAACCACATAAGGCACATAGTTACCGTAGGGCTTACCTTCTGTGTTTAAGTCGTTGTCGAAATACTGCATTTTCTTTTTGCTGAATTCCTGATGTCGGCTTAAATCATAATCAGTTCGGGAGTGAATACCTTCCAGTTCTTTCCAGCCAAACGGAAATTGAAATTCAATATCTAATGCCGCATTGGCATAGTGAGCCAGTTTAATATGGTCGTGATATCTGAGCTTTTCAGCCGGTATGCCAAGTTTTTTATGCCAATGCATTCTTTCTTCTTTCCAGTAAGCATACCATTCGAGTTCGGTACCCGGGCGTACGAAAAATTGCATTTCCATTTGTTCAAATTCTCTCATCCGGAAAATAAACTGACGGGCTACAATTTCATTTCTAAATGCTTTTCCTGTTTGTGCAATGCCAAAAGGGATTTTCATCCTGCCGGTTTTTTGTACATTCAGAAAATTCACAAAGATTCCCTGCGCAGTTTCCGGTCTCAGGTATACAATATTATCATCAGGATTTTCGCTGCTGACAGCCCCAAATTCTGTTTGAAACATCAGATTAAACTGACGAACTTCCGTCCAGTTACAGGTACCGCTGACACTGCATTTTATTTTGTTTGACTCAATGAGTTCTTTAATGCCTTTGAAGTCGTCTTTAGCCAGCAAGGCTTCCATATCTGCGATCAGCTTTTCTTCTGCGTCCTTAGGCAGAGCAGAGGCATGCGCCTCGATCAGGTGGTCTACACGATATCTTTTTTTGCTGTCTTTATTGTCGATCATCGGATCGCTGAAATTGTCTACATGTCCACTTGCTTTCCAGGTGGTTGGATGCATAAAAATAGCAGCATCAATACCTACAATATTATCGTGCAGCTGAGTCATACTTTTCCTCCATTCATCACGTATATTTATTTTCAGCTGTGCTCCGTATTGACCATAATCGTATACGGCACTTAACCCGTCGTATATTTCAGATGACTGGAAAATATATCCATATTCCTTAGCGTGTGCAATTAATTTCGAAAAAATAGATTCGTTAGACATGCAGGACAAAATTTTGATGCAAAGATAATGGGAGAAGATAAAGTCGGAAGTGGTTTATTTAAGCTTTGGATTTTCCTTATGGCGATGCTGGTCTCTGTTGTTTTTTTTCTCTATATTTTTTATAAGAGCATCTTCAAGGTTAATATTCATCTGGTTTGCCAGGCATAATATTACCCAGAGTATATCTGCCAGCTCATCCGCTTTTTCTTAGTTTTCATCACTTTTCTTAAAAGACTGATCTCCGTACTCTCTCACCATGATTCTTGATAATTCACCTACTTCTTCCATCAGAATACCCAGATTTGTAAGTTCAGAAAAATATTTTACTCCTACTGTTTGAATCCAAGCATCAACTTGCTTTTGTGCCTCTTGAATCGTTATACCTGCTAGCATATGCTTATTCTTTATTTTTTGTATCTATAATTATGGTAACAGGCCCGTCATTTATGTAAGATACCTGCATATCTGCACCAAAAATCCCTGTCTCAATTGGTTTTCCTAATTTTAAATTTAATGCTTTAATCATATTTTCATAAAGCGGGATTGCTATTTCCGGTTTTGCCGCACGTATAAACGAAGGCCTGTTTCCTTTTTTAGTGGATGCAAAGAGCGTAAACTGACTGATTAACAAAATATCTCCCTTTTGATCAAGAATATGCTGATTCATTAAGTTGCTACTGTCCGGGAAAATGCGCATTTGAACAATTTTAGAAGAAAGCCATTCAATATCTTCGTCGTTATCCATTTCTTCAATGCCTAAATAAATCAGCAAACCCTTTTTTATTTCACTGACCAGCTTACTTTCTACCTGCACACAGGCTTCGGACACTCTTTGGATCACTGCTCGCATATTTTCTGAAATTGATTGTAAATTTAATGTCCGATAATTAAAAATGATCTATTATGTTGATTGATTTAAAGGATGAATTGCAATTCCGCACGGCAAGAAGCAGCGGCGCCGGAGGACAGCACGTAAATAAAGTCGAAACTAGGGTTACGGGAATTTGGGATATGGCTTCTTCCCGATTGATATCGGAAGAGCAGAAATTGACCCTTGCTGCAAAGCTGGCAAACCGACTCAATAAAAACGGCGTACTATTGGTTTCATCTCAAATTCACCGCAATCAGTTATCCAACAAGGAAGATGTAATTATTAAAATCAATGAAATAGTATCCAGGGCATTAACACCTAAAATTCTTCGTATTGCTACCAAACCTACAAAAGCTTCTGTTCAGTCAAGATTAAACCAGAAAAAAATACAGTCCCATTTGAAGTCTGAAAGAAAAAAAATAAGAAGAGATGATATTTGAGTAAGCCCTGTACGGTTACGCTTATACTTTACGTTTACCTTGGAGCAGCTTAAGTGCTTTGTGCTGACTTTCTACTTCAATTTTTTGTTTTTCAATTTCTTTTAAATTATCCTTTCTGCGATCCTCTAATTTTTTAATTTTTTCAGCGACATTTTCTTTCTCATCTTCAAGATCTTTCAATTTCTTTTCTGCACTCTTAATTCTGCTTTCTTGCTCTTTGATTTCCATGTCGAGTGCTCTTTCAGTTGCCCATTCATTAAATCGGGCAGTAAACGTTTTGATTTTACTTAGAAGCTCACTGTCGCTCGAGCTTCTAACGTATTGATCATAATCTTTCGCCATAGAAAAATAAACAACAGACGCATCTTTAGACTGACGATTTTTTTTATCTACTCTAATCAATACATCATAAGGGTCATTGTCTATTTCAGCAATTTTAATCAACTTATAAGATAAAACACCTTTACTGATTTTCGGGTTATATCCCATTTGCATGAATTTTTCTTTGATTGCTGCTTCAGTAATGTCAGTATTTTGATAGACATCTACAGTATAGGCGGGAACTTTTTTACCTTGCCAGTCTATTTCTTCAAAAGATTGACAATAAGAAACGAGTCCAGTTAAAAGAAGAGAGAAAAGAGTAATTAAATTTTTCATATTTGTTGTGTTTATAAAATAATTCATATCCTGTTGACGTTTATCATTTCACAATAGAACACTATATGTGTGAATTTCGCGGACTAAGATAAGAAACAAAATGAATCTTTATAGAAAAGCTAACTCCTTTTCTTAATTTTGTAACATTACAATTCTAAGTATTGAGCGGCATAAAAAAATTGGCAAAGCAGACAGTATGGTATGGGGCAAGTACCATCGTGAACAGGATGTTGAGCTATTTGCTCACCCCACTTTTAACCTCTGTTTTCGCGGCCGGAGATTTCGGTAAAATAACAACTCTTTTCGCGATTGCTGCTTTTATGAATATTTTGTTTTCTTTTGGCATGGAAACAGCTTATTTCAGGTTTTTATCTTCGGAAGATGAATCCAAAGTGTACAACACTACCGTTTTTACCATAGGTATTTCGACTATTTTTTTCACTTTGTTTTTTGCTTTAATGGTACATCCCATTGCTGCCTTTATTAAGCTGCCTGATCATCCTGAATATATATGGTGGGTTATTCTGATTGTTGTTTTTGACACCCTCGCAGTACTTCCTTTTGCCAAGTTGCGGTATTCCGGAAGACCCGTCAAATTTGCTTTTATTAAGATTATCGGTATCGTTATACAACTAAGTCTAGTAGTGTTTTTTTTGTTCATATGCAAAAATGCTTCGGCGGGATCTTTTTGGGCGCATTTATATAAGTCTGAGATAGGTGTTGGTTATTATATTATTGCAAACGTCATTGCCAGCGGCGTTACGCTGTTATTATTGTCAGGCGAATTATTTCAATTTAGGATGAAGATTGATTACCCCTTTTTTCGCAGTCTGATTCTTTATTCTTTACCTCTGCTGATTGTGGGTTTTGGCGGAATGGTTAATGAACTGATCGATCGTTTTGTGCTGCTGAATATTTACCCGGGATCCGTAGATGAAAGGTATACGCAAAGTGGCATTTACGCTGCTAATTATAAGCTTGCTATTATCATAGCCTTGTTCATACAAGCTTTTCGTTTAGGAGCCGAACCGTTTTTTTTCAAACAATCCACAAACGCAGATGCGCAATATGTGTATGCCCGGGTTATGAAATTTTTTGTTATTACCTGCTGCTCTTGTTTTCTGCTGGTTGTATTATTTCTAGATTATTGGAAATATTTTATGGGAAATAAACATCCTGAATACTGGACAGGCCTTCAAGT
>JBKDRQ010000237.1:0-2508 GCA_046341135.1 Bacteroidota bacterium | reverse complement strand
GGCACAGAGAAGAAATCACCTTACTGGCGCAGGTCTCATGACCTGTGCCTAAATGTTACTTCCTCTTAATTTTATATTCTTACTTTAAATTCAATATGATTCCTGTTGTGAAGGAAAATTTTTCGACTTCACATCACCGATATAGGTTTTAACCGCTTTGTCAATCAACTCATGCAACTGTGCATATTGTCTGAGAAAGCGTGGTTTAAATTCGCTGTTAATGCCCAACATATCATGCATCACCAGCACTTGTCCATCGCAATCAGCACCGGCACCAATACCTATTGTAGGAATTAGCAATGATGATGTAACATTTGCAGCAAGTGTAGCAGGAATTTTTTCCAGTACCAGTCCGAAACAACCGGCCTCCTGTAATAACAACGCATCTTCTTTGAGCTTCTCTGCTTCCGCTTCTTCTTTAGCTCTAACATTGTATGTACCGAATTTATAGATAGACTGTGGCGTTAACCCCAGATGTCCCATCACAGGAATACCTGCAGATACAATCCGCTTGATGGATTCAACTACTTCAGAACCACCTTCCAGTTTCACTGCATGTGCACCTGTTTCTTTCATGATACGAATGGCACTGGCTAAAGCAATATCCGGATTAGACTGATAGGTGCCGAAAGGCAAATCAACGATCACCAGACAATGATTGATTCCTCTGATCACCGATTGTGCATGATAAATCATCTGATCTAGCGTTATGGGAAGGGTCGTTTCGTGACCCGCCATTACATTACTGGCAGAATCACCCACCAGTATCACATCAATACCTGCTTCATCAATCAATCGGGCAAAAGAATAATCATAAGCCGTAAGCATGGCTATCTTTTCACCCGACAATTTCATTTTTTGCAGGGTGTTCGTCGTGATCCTTTTTACTTCTTTATGTTGACTCATGATGGGAATGATTAAAAGATAAAGGTAAGAAAGCCGGTGAATATCACTTCACCTCGTCGTACAGCAAATGAATCAGTCCGTCTGCCAGTCCGATTTTAGGTACGTAGATCTCTTCTACATTTGCCCAACGCATCACATTGACATATATTTGAAGCGCGGGCACAATCACATCTGCACGATCTTCTCTGAGTTTATAAAGCTCCATACGCTCTTGTAAACTTACACTGCTTAATTCTTTTAAGTAATCTTTCAGAAGATCTAAATGCAATGGCTTACCTTCTTTTTTCTTTGATAAAGAAAAAACTTTATTGATATTTCCACCGGATCCTATTGCGATGATATCATTGAAGTTTTTCGTATTTTGTTTAATATAATTTTTCATGGATTCCCACTGTTCATCCTTCACTTTCTGCTTAAGCAGTCGAATGGTGCCAATGTTAAATGATTCCTTAAAAACCAGTTTTTCTTTTGCAAAGAATGTCAGCTCTGTACTGCCGCCACCCACATCTATATACAGATAGGAATGATCACTATCCAGATTTTCTGCAATGTGATTCTCATAAATATAAGAAGCCTCTTCGCTGCCACTGATAATTCTGATATTTATACCGGTTGTATCTTTTACCTGTTTCAGTATTTCTCCGGCATTGCTTGCATCACGCATAGCCGAAGTGGCACAGGCTTTGAGATGCTTCACCTCATAAATACTTATGAGATGTTTATAAGCCTTAATGGTTTCAACTAGTTTATTTGCCTTGTCTTTTGAAATAAATCCCTGCTCAAAAACATCTATCCCCAAACGCAGAGGCACCCTGACTAAATTGATTTTGTTGAATAAAGGAGATCCGTTGTCTTTTTCCGTCACCTCGGTGATCAAAAGACGGGCTGCATTACTTCCGATATCTATGGCGGCCAGTTTCAATTTGTTTCAGCATTTTTTGATGCAGATACTCATATAATTCAATCTGACTTCTTATTTTTTTCCCTTTACGGGGCGCATAAAGATTAGAAAGCTGATTGTTGAGTATTCTTGCCTTAACATTATCTTTTAGCTGGATATTCAGATACTCTTTTAATTCGTTTTGAAGTGTTGCATCCTTAATTAAAACAGCTGCTTCAATCCGGTGATCCAGATTTCTGACCATCCAGTCGGCCGAAGATAGATAAACTTTTTCTTTACCCTTATTATGAAATATCAACACTCTGCTGTGTTCAAGATATTGATCAACCAGACTAACCGCGTAGGGTTTTGTTTTAAATTTTTTCTGATCCGGCTGCATACAGAAAATGCCCCGTACGATCAGGTTGATCTGCACACCCGCTTTGGCTGCATCATAGAGCAAGTCAATCATGTTATTATCGGAAAGACTATTCATTTTTAGCGTGATGGCAGCAGGAAGACCTTTTTGTGCTGCTTTGATTTCGCCGGTAATATGCGAGGCGAGTGTTCTGCGCATGCTGGTAGGACTAATGAGCAAAGTTTTGCAATCGCGCAATAACTTAAATCTGCTTTGAATCGGCTTATCCAGAAAAGCGAAAATCCGGTTGATATCCGCCATAATATTTCTGTCTGAAGTCAGCAAACAGTGGTCGGCATAAACC
>JBKDRQ010000236.1:0-4612 GCA_046341135.1 Bacteroidota bacterium | reverse complement strand
CATCGCATTACTACGACTACTATTGGAGCTGCCATTGCCAACTATGAAAACAGGATCTGTATTGACCCAGCCGTTTGGATTTGAACTGGCAATTGAATCGTTAAATCGGCCTATCACAAAACTTGCATAGGGTCGAGACATGGTATTGTTACCCATAGAAATAGAATAATCTCCGGTTGCTCTTGTTTCAATTCCCATGCTCGTGGATCCAGTACCCACAGCAAAAGTTCCATTACCCATGCTGGTGGAATAATTTCCGAATGCTTGCGTTTCTTGACCGAAAGCCATGGAAGATCTGCCATAAGCATTCGTGTAAGCATTAAAACTAGCAGAACTATTTCCTATTGCTTTTGTAGTGAACCCCATTGAAATAGAATAAATTCCCACACTATCTTTATCCCAATTGAATTCAGAGGCAGACAATTCAGGGAAACCAAATGGCGGATTAGCTACACGACCAGCGCGTAACGCTGCTTTTTCGGGATACCACATAAAACGTATTCCCCCTCCGGACACAGGAGGGGGAGATGTATTGTTTAGAGTTGTTGAAGTAAATAAAACCCCACTATCTGCCACATGCAATCTAGCGAGTGGATTAGTTGTGCCGATGCCCACATTTCCGGATTGGGCTAAGGTATTTTGTGTTAATATAGTTGCATAAGCGAACGTGATTACCGTAATAATTAACCGCAGTTGCATAAATGTATATTTAAAGTCAACAATCAAAAGACGAAAAACGATTCTTTATTATTCTTCATAAGTAATAATGATATTAATTGGTTTACCGAGTATTTGTGCAGAATTACCGGTTCTGTTAATAACAGTAATAGCGGTAGGTGTTAAATAAAGCTGATATTCATACCCTGAGCTGTTTGTATATCCTGGTATTATGCCATAAGTAGCAAAAACTGTAGTCGTTACAACAGAAGCCTGTATGCCTAATACCTTCGAAAGAGGAATGCTATGAGGGATATTAATCGCTGCTCCTTCCGCGGAAGCAGTCGAAGAAGTAAACTTTTTAATTTTTATAGCCGGTGCATCCGATCCTAATTTGGTAAATCCACTGATATCTGCGTCTCCATTTTTGTATACTGTCATAGCGTTGCTACGCGCTACATCGGAAGTGCCATTTCCAATGGTTAAGACAGGATCCGTATTCACCCATGTTGTTGTACTGGAGCCGGCAATCGTATCATTGAAACGTCCTAACGCTAAACTGGCATAAGATCGGGCAACTGTTTGATCTCCCATCGCAAAAGAATTATTTCCTTTGGCTATTGTTTGATTACCGGAACTAAAAGCTGCAGAAGCACTGGCTGTCGTTTGAAATCCAATACTAGCAGAATAAAGGGAGCTGGCAGTTGTATTATATCCGGAAGCAAAAGAATAACGTCCAATATTTATGTTATCCCAGCGCGAATCACTTACATAGCCCGCTCGAAATGCCGCTCTTGGCGCAAACCACATCATTCGAGTACCCCCCCCGTTTACGGGCGTAGGTAAGAAATTGGCAGGAGGTTCACCGGAAGTTCCTGTAAATACCACACTGCTATCTGTCACACGCATCACTCCATTCACTTCCAAACGACGTGTAGGGGCAGATGTTCCGATACCTACATTTCCATTCTTTAGTACAACCATTGCATTACTTCGTGCATCAATACCGTTTCCGTTTCCTATGATAAATAAAGGATTAGTTTCCGGGATAGAAGATGGACTAGAAGATGCTATTGAATCATTAAACACGCCAATTGCCAGACTACCGAAAGCACGTGAAGTAGTTTTATAACCCATACTCACAGAAGCTTCCCCGCTAGCAGTCGTCTGATATCCCATACTTACAGAACCTTCCCCACTAGCATTTGTTTCACTCCCCATACTTGTTGAAGAACTTCCAGCGGCTGTCGTTCTAACCCCCATACTGGTTGAAGCAATACCTCTTGCATTTGTTGCTAAGCCCATACTAATCGCATAATCGTTGCTGGCTGTGTCTCCAAAACCCATACTCACTGAATAACCTCCGGTAGCCTGCGTGGCATAACCGATACTGGTTGAATAAGCTCCGATGGCTTCGGTAAAACCACCCATACTGGTTGCAGCAATACCTCTGGCTTTTGTTGAATACCCCATACTAACCGCATAATCGCTGCTTGCGGTGTCTCTGAAACCTAAGCTGATGGAAGAAGACCCACCGGAATAACTTTCAAATCCTATACTGGTGGCGTTATAACCACTTGCCTTTGTTTTATAGCCCATACTGATTGCATAAATGCCGCTTGCCGTATCTGCTTCACCCATACTCACCGCATAATCCCCGGAGGACTGAGATCGTTGACCCATACTGAAAGAATAAGCCCCAATGGCTTCCGTACCGCTTCCCATACTTGCAGAAGCAAAGCCTACTGCCTTTGTAAGATATCCCATACTCACAGATGACTCTCCAATTGCCGAATCACCATAACCCACGCTTAAAGCATATTCCCCAATCGATCCAGTTTGGAATCCCATTGTAGTAGAAGCAAAACCGTTGGCAGTTGTATTATACCCCATACTGGTAGAAAAATTGCCATTGGCAGATGTAAAGCCCCCTATACTGGTGGAGTAATCACCTATAGCTTTTGTTTGCCCCCCCATACTTACGGAGAACTCCCCTTTTGCTTTCGTGTTAAATCCGGATGCAAAAGAGAAACGTCCGATACTATCTTTATCCCAATGTAATCCGTCCACATTCCCAACCCGAAAAGCCGCTTTTTGAGGATACCACATCATCCTGGTGCCCTGTCCGGATATTGGCGGAGCAAATGCGGTAATCCCGGGTATAAACGTAGAGCCAGTAAACACCACATTGCTATCTGCCACATGTAAGCGAGCACGAGGCGTAGTGATACCAATACCCACATTACCGCTTTGAGCGAAAATTGATAGAGAGAACATGAGCAAAATAAAAAAAATACTAGCAGAGTGCAGTAAACGTAATGGTTGCATAATATAAAATTTAAGTCAAAACAAAATTCGTTGCCGCATATCATTTCTCGTTAATCGAAAAAAACGAGAGATGAGAAACGAAATCATGATAACTGAAGATAAATAAATTGATTCAAAAACTGAGTTTGCCTGAATATTAAATTTATATAATGCGATCAGAGTCCTTTGTAAAGCTGCTCATACATGTGCTTCACCGTATCAATATGATACTTTTCCGCCAGCTTCCGACCCTTTTCAATGAGCGCCTCCCTAAAAAAATCATCTTCAATGATTTTAAGAACACCTCTTCTGATATCGAAAATATTATATGGATTCACTTTAGCGGCCGCATCTTCTGCAATTTCACCCATAGGAGAAAGACAACTGGTAATCAAAGGCCGGCCAACAGCAAAAGCTTCCAACATAGGCAAGCCGAAACCTTCATATGTTGAAATAAAGCTGACGATATCACAGGTTTCATATAAACCCTTCAAAGTATCGAAACTAATATTTTCATAAGAAACATAACGTATGTTGTTTTTTTTCAATAATGCCCTGGTATCCTCTTCCAGTACCCCTACTGCCCATAGTTCGCAGGGAATAAACTTGATTGCTTCAATCAAACCGTTGATGTTTTTATTAGACTTGGTTCCTATCTGTAAAATCTTCGGGCATTGTTTGTTGAACTGTCCGGGAACAAACGTAAATCGGGGGTCATAAAAATTAGGGATAACTTTTATCTTTTCTTCTTTCACTCCGGTCAACTTGATTAACTCTCTTTTAGTTTTTTCACTAATGACCGTCACCACTTGTGCAAAATGAATGGGAAGCTGATACCAGAAATATTTGATCAGCCAGTATTTGATATCCCATTTCCCGTAGCGGGTCAGAAACACAGAATCATGAATAGTGAGCACCGTTCTTTTTTTGCCAAGCGCCAGCACCACATAATGGATATCTCCCGTAACATGATTAATTCCATCTCTGGATCTTAATGCAAAAATGAAGTTGAAAAAAAAATTGTTTTCAGTAGGAACCTCTGTTTTTTTAACCGCAAACCCTCCGTTGCGAGATAAGCCTTCAGCCAGATTATCGAACAACAGCTCAATACTGAACATATGGGCTCTTCTTTTGCGAAAAAAGAGGGAAAGGGGTATTTTAGGTGGCGTAGAGATAATAATCACTTTAAGGATGCAAATTTACAAATTCCATAACAGGTAACACAAACACAAAAGCTTTATGTTAAACTTAAAAATTTTGAGTTAAGGGAATCCATTAATTTTGATATAAATCGCCTGTCATGCGTCCCTTTAAATTTTTGAGTCCTTTTATTGTTTTTGTGCTGGCATGGATTGCTTTTACTGAAAAAGGCTGGTTTACGTTTTTACCTGCCATCTATGCATTTCTGTTTATTCCGCTGGTAGAATTGTTTTTAAAGGGTGATGAAAAAAATTTATCCGCAGCAGAGGAAGAAATGGCTAAGACTGATAAGCTTTATGATTTTATCTTATATCTCATTGTCCCATTACAATATGTATTTCTGTTTATCTTCCTCAACAGCCTGCTTGATCCGGCACTTACAAGTACAGAAATAGCAGGAAGAGTTCTGAGCATGGGATTGATGTGCGGGGTTTTTGGCATTAACGTA
>JBKDRQ010000235.1:0-3992 GCA_046341135.1 Bacteroidota bacterium | reverse complement strand
ATAAACTTGTACTATTGTCCGTCTTTGTATGTCTTGCATTCATTGCACGAACTCAGGTAAGAGACAGTCTTCACCTATCTGTAATTGCAGACGCCTATTTCTCTTCATCAACAGATATTTCAACAGGTAAAAGACTTCCTTATCAGGTGAATTATGACCAAAACAACAAACCGGATATAAATTTCTTAGCAGCCACTTTTCATTACACAAAAAATCATTTCCGTACCAATATGGGGGTTATGGCAGGCAGATATGCGGATCTGAATTTATCCCTTGAAGAACCATGGGCTAGAAATATTTATGAAGCCAACATTGGTTATCGTTTTACTTCAGACGAAGAAATCTGGCTAGACCTGGGCATTTTACCCTCACATATTGGTTTTGAATCAGTCCCTGCAAATAAAAACTGGTCCGGAACCCGAAGCCTTGTTGCCGATTTATCTCCCTATTACGAAACAGGTCTTCGTCTATCATATACCCCCAACGAAGACTGGTATTTTTCCATATTGGCATTAAATGGCTGGCAGCGCATAACCACACCGCTGGATCAGTTTGGAGAAAGCTGGGGTATGCAGATAACCTATAAACCTGAGCCAAACTGGACAATCAATTCAAGCAGTTTCATCGGAAAATCTTCTATAGACAGTTCAGCTTCCAGCCGTATTTATTCCAATTTATTTAGTACGCTGCAGCTGAACCCCAGAATGTGGGTGATGGCAGGATGGGACTGGGGTATGCAAGACAATTCAACTATACAATGGCATGATTTTATGGTGCAGTACCGTTATGCTTTTTTATATAATAAAATATTCAGCACCTTCAGATATGAATATTTTACAGATCCAGGTGCATTATTCAGGCCTTTAATACCTGTCCGCAAGCATCGATTACATATGCTCTCTCTTAATTTTGATTATATCCCGATAAAAAAAATGATGCTCAGGGCAGAAGCCAACTACTTGCTGGCCCAGCATCCGATTATAGGCACAAGTTCCCCTTTCTCAAAGAATCTTCTGTCTTTCTCCTTTATCGGTTCTATTCAAATTGATTATAAAAAATAAATTATCCCAAGTTTTTTCCACAGATTAAAGATGATTTTTTTTCATACAAAAAAATCATTGTAGGTTTGTACGACCTCCGCTTGTTACTCCAAAATCACAGTAGGGTCGGTTAAGTTAATTAATTATGGCAAAGTACATTTTTGTTACCGGTGGCGTAACATCATCGTTGGGTAAAGGTATTATCGCTGCATCTCTTGCTAAACTCTTACAGGCGCGTGGTTTCAAAGTAACCATACAAAAATTTGACCCCTACATCAATGTTGATCCGGGCACATTAAATCCGTATGAACATGGAGAATGTTATGTAACCGAAGACGGAGCTGAAACAGATCTGGATCTCGGACATTACGAAAGATTTCTGAACATCCATACCTCCCAGCTTAATAATGTGACCACGGGACGTATTTACCAAACAGTCATTAATAAGGAGAGGGAAGGAGCCTATCTGGGTAAAACCGTTCAGGTAATACCGCATATTACCGATGAGATTAAAAGAAGAATGTTGTTATTGGGGCAGGAAGGGAATTTTGATATTGTCATCACAGAAATCGGTGGAACAGTAGGGGATATTGAGTCACTCCCCTTTGTTGAAGCCGTTCGCCAGATACAGTGGGAACTTCCAGAGGAAGACTGCCTTGTTGTACACTTAACACTTATTCCTTATCTGAAAGCAGCTAAAGAATTAAAAACCAAACCTACCCAGCACAGTGTCAAGTTGCTGAGTCAGGAAGGAGTGCATCCCGATATTATCGTATGTAGAACAGAAAGGGCACTTAATAAAGAAATCAGAAGAAAAATAGCATTGTTCTGTAATGTAAAACAAGATGCGGTCATTGAAGCGAGCGACGCTTCAACCATTTATGAAGTTCCCTTATTGATGCTGAAGGAAAAACTCGATGTTATTTGTCTGAAAAAACTGAATGTTACCATATTCCCCGAAGCAGATCTTGCCGACTGGAAATCATTTTTAGATAAATTAAAACATCCTTTATCTACTATACAAATCGGACTTATTGGAAAATATATTGAACTTCAGGATGCCTATAAATCCATTCTCGAAAGCTTTATTCATGCAGGGGCATTGAATCAATGCAAAGTGCATGTTGTAAATATTCACAGCGAAGACTTAGATGAGCAAAATGTTGCGGAAAAGCTCAGAGATCTCGACGGATTACTGGTAGCGCCCGGATTCGGCAACCGTGGAATCGAAGGAAAAATAACTGCCATCCGATATGCAAGAGAAAATAATTTACCGTTCTTCGGGATATGTCTGGGCATGCAAATGGCTTGTGTTGAGTTTGCCCGAAATGTACTTAAGCTGACTGACGCACACTCACTGGAAATGAATCCAGAAACTAAGTACCCTGTTATTGACATGATGGAAGAACAGAAAAAAATTACCCATAAAGGGGGGACTATGCGACTCGGAGCTTACGAGTGTAAGATTCAGAAAAACACATTGGCTTTTGATATTTACAAACAGGAAATGATTAGTGAAAGACATCGCCATCGCTATGAATTTAACAATAAATATTTAAGTGATTTTGAACAAAACGGACTGATTGCCAGCGGTAAAAATCCCGTATCAGGACTGGTGGAAATTGTAGAAAACATATCTCATCCTTTTTTCATAGGGGTTCAGTTTCATCCTGAATTAAAAAGTACGGTGGAGCACCCGGCGCCTCTATTTGTACATTTTATCAAGGCATCCAAAAAATATGCCGAACAGAAATCAAAAGTGGCAGGCGTTACTGTTGCTCAATAAATGACATCTTCCTAAATTCTGTTTATTTACCTTTGCCCTCTAAAATTTCAACATGAATTTCGATAAAAATACGATTATAGGTTTTGTATTGCTCATGATACTGTTATTCGGATACATTTTTGTAACCAATCAACAGCAAGCTGCCTATATGAAAGAAAAGCATATTAAAGATTCTATCGCTAATGCAGGCAAACCCCAAAAAATCATTAGTCCTGAACAGAAAAAAAGTAAAGATGTGTCCTCTTCGCTTGCTAAGGATTCATTAAAAAAAGAAATGCTTTCTACTTCATCTTTACCGGAACAGCTGACTTTTATCGAAAACGACCTTATGAAAGTAGCCTTTACCAACAAAGGTGGTTACCCTAAATATATTGAGATCAAAAGTCAGAAAGATGTTTCCGGCAAACCGGTAGTGTTAGGCGGAAATACCCATCAACTTTCCTATTCTTTGAAAACAAAAGCCGGACAACTGATTAACTCTTCAGAAGTTGATTACGCAGTAGAACTGAAAGGAAATTCCGGCAGCGATGTTCAGGAGATTATTTATTCCATTTCAGATTCATCAGGAAAGCTTATCGAGCACGCCTTTAGCATTAATAAAGATGAATACCTGATTAAATGGGATATACGCTCATCAGCATCCACATTAATCCCTGATCAAAAAATTAAGTTACAGTGGAGTATGCCTGTAGCCCAACAGGAGAAGGATCTGAAATATGAGAAAGGACAAAGCAATATCGGTTACTTTGAAAATGGAGAATATGACTTTGATGCCTCCGGTACAGGAGACTCAAGAACGCTCGGTTCTAAAACCCAGTGGATTGGAATAAAGCAACAATTTTTTAATGCAACTGTCATCGCCCCCAACAATTTTTCACAGGTTAAAACAGAATGGACCGTTCCGGGTGAAGAAGCCGATTCTTTAAGACAGGTTATGAATGTCAAATCTTTACTTGAATTGAATATTGGAAGCACCTCCTCATTTTCGGTACCATTACAATTATACTTTGGTCCCAATGATTACCATATACTGAAAAAATATGGTATGAAACTGGAAAGTCATGTACAACTGGGTTATGGCATTTTTGCTTTTGTGAAATATATCAATCGCTTTGTGATTATGCCGGTATTTGATTTTCTGCATAATCACATGGCTAGTGTTGGCG
>JBKDRQ010000234.1:0-6441 GCA_046341135.1 Bacteroidota bacterium | reverse complement strand
GATTCTCTAGTCATAACAGCAAGGGTCACCATACACTTACTTGCCAGATGTTCAGCAATAATACTGTGAAGGTTTAAGTTGGTTAATAAATCAGCATTCATTGTTAGAAAAACCGGTTGATCGTAGAAATGAGGACGTGCTTTTAATAAACCGCCGCCGGTTTCTAAAACATCTTCTCGTTCATCACTGATAACTACGTTAGAACCCCAGCCTTTATTTTTATAAATCGCCTCCTCTATCTGATCCGCAAAGTGATGAACATTCACCACCACCTCATTAATTCCAAAGCTTTGTAAATACTCAATATTTCTTTGCAGCAAAGACTTTCCATTTACAACCGCTAATGCCTTAGGATGATGGTCCGTCCAGGGTTTTAACCGAGTACCCAGTCCGGCTGCAAAAATCATGGCTTTCATAATTGTATAAATTTGATTAGATTTCTGTCCTCCCCCGAACCCCCTCCTGAGGGGGACATAGCATTATCCAACAGGCAACCAATAACATTCAACCTACAACCGTCAACTGACAACATATTTCTAATTTTTCCAATTCTTCGCATCCTGTACCAAGTGCTGCAACTGAATTTTTACGCCATATTTATTTTTAAGATGGCGGGCCAGTGCATCTGCTGCATATACACTACGATGCTGTCCACCCGTACATCCAAAACTCACCTGTAATTTTTCAAATTTTCTTTGCATGTAATCTTCCACAGCAATATCTACAATACTGAATACACTATTTAAAAACTGCGGCATCTTACTTTGTTGTTCGAGAAAATCTTTTACTTCTTTATCTCTTCCGGTTAATGTTTTATAAGCTTCAAATCTGCCCGGATTAAAAATGCTTCTGCAATCAAAAACGAAGCCTCCTCCATGTTCTGAATCATCTTTTGGAATGCCATTTGTTTTGTAAGAGAAACTATTAATCTCTACCATTAAGGGCGTTTCAGCCGTTGCACGTGCAGGATCAAAGCGACTGATGATTTCATCTCCAGTAATGATAGCAAGTATGCGTTCGAATTCAGGCACACTCAAACCTACTTGGTGATGCTGTAAAAAAGATTTCAGATTACGCAATGCCAATGGTATACTGGTTAAAAAATGTGCTTTCCTCTCAAACAACCCTCTAAAGCCATAGGCTCCCAATACTTGCAAAAGACGAATAAGCACATACCCATTATACTGTGCAACAAAACGATTATGATCTACCTTATTTCCCAAAAGCAATTCTAACTGATCAATATAGAATTCGAGTAATTTATTCTTCCACTCATCCGACAAGTCCGCTTTTGCCTGCCACAATAAGGAAGCAACATCGTATTGAACAGCTCCTTTCATCCCCCCCTGAAAATCAATAAATCTAACTTCACCTTCCTGTATCAGGATATTCCTGCTCTGAAAATCACGATACATAAAATACCGGTGATCAGTACGCGCCAGATAAATACTCAGCACTTCAAAATCATCCAGTAATTTTTCTTTATCATAGGGGATCTGTAATGTGTCCAGGAAATAATATTTGAAATAAAGCAGATCTGCCATGATGGCCTGCTTGCCAAACTCTTTAGAGGTGATACACCATTCATAGTTAAGATTCTGGTGCCCTTTTACCTGCAGATGGACGAGTGCTTTTAATGATTTTTGAAATAAAGCAAATAAGTTATTCGTATAACCATCTCTTTCCAGCACTTGTAATAAAGATTCACTTCCTACATCTTCCTGCAAATAAATAGTCATATCATCTGCTACAGCATAAATGTCAGGTACAGGCGCGCCTGCTGAATGAAAATGTCTGGCAAAATGAATAAAAGCCTCGTTTTCCTTGATGTTATTACCTCTGGTAGCAATACAAGTATGATTGTCTCCTCTGACTTTAAAGTATTCACGATCCCCGCCGCTTTGAGGTATCTTTTCAATACTTAGCGGTTCTTCTTTGAAAGCCTCATGATAGAGTGAGGTAATGATCTGAGTAGTTGAAGATGTCATTGCGTATGTAAAATTAACCCATATCCTTTGCTTTAATAAATATCATTTTCTCCACTGATTATTGGAACGATCTAAATCAGGTAAAGAAAGATCAGGATCCACCACTACTTCTCTTGGGAAAGACTTCAGCTTTACAGGGAAAGTCCAGGTATCTCCACGCTGCCACACTTCTACCGGCAGTTGAACTTCCTGTTGATTATTATCAATATCTGTAATACGGATCCGGACAGGAAGCGGCATTTTTTCTTTCAACTGTAGCGTAATCTTAACTAAAATCTCGGCTTGCTCTTTTTCATATATCACTTCATTTACAGCGACATCAAATTTCCAGCTATTGAGTACCCAGCTCCTCCAAAACCAGACAAGATCTTCTCCCGCAACGTTTTCAATTGTATGGAAAAAATCCCAGGGGGTGGGATGTTTAAACGCCCATCTTCTGACATACTCCCTGATTGCAGCATCAAAACGTTTTCCCCCCAACACTTCATCTCTCAATATCTGCAACATTATGGCGGGCTTATAATAAGCAGCGATGCCTAAATTCGGCTGTTGTATGATATCCGGTGTATTCATTATTCCATCCATGTTTTCACTAAAAACACTGTTGCTCATACCATCTGTTGAAATATCATCTTTGTATTCACCATTATTAAAAGCTCTACTTGACAAAACATTAATAAAACTATTAAACCCTTCATCCATCCAGGCATATTTTCGCTCATTGTTGCCCACAATCATAGGAAACCAGGTATGCCCGAATTCATGATCCGTAACACCCCATAAACCAGATCCGCTTGCTCTTGCACTACAAAAAACAATACCGGGATATTCCATACCTCCAACAACACCTGCTACATTAGTAGCAGCCGGATATGGATACTCAAAAAGATAACGACTGTAAAACTCTATGGAGGATTTGGTATATTCCGTAGATCGTCTCCAATCGTTTCCGGATTTCACTTCAGCACTTTCGAGAGGATAGGCACTTATTGCAATTGATTTTTTCCCACTGGGTAAATTAATCCTCGCTGCATCCAAAATAAACGCATCGCTCGCAGCCCATGCCACATCTCTGGTATTTTCACATTTAAATCTCCATATAAGGGAATTAAGATTTGGACGGGAAGCAGCACTACCTACTTCATTAGGTTTATTTATAAAAATCGTTTTATCAGAATTCTCTGCTTGCTTCCATCTGTCTAATTGTTCTTTGGTATAACACTCATTCAGATTTTGTAAAATGCCGCTCCCTACTACAATCATACTTGCAGGAGTAGTGATATTATATTCCACATTACCATATTCCAAATAAAACTCACCGGCTCCTAAATAAGGACTGGTATTCCATCCCAAAATATCATCATACACACATACTCTGGGATACCATTGTGCCACTTCATAAATCCATCCATCTTTCTTTTTCAATCTACCCATTCTATCGGTTCCGTATTCAGGAATTGAAAACTGATAATCTATTATGATATTTACAGACTCTCCCGTTTTCAGCGGATGAGGCAACTCAAGCTTTATGCGTGTATCACTCAATGTGGTATCTACTTTTGAATATCGCTCACCTTTTTGCTCTAATCCCATTTGACTAATCATATACCCATCGGTATAAGCAGCATTTGCCCATCTGCCGCCCATAGTGGTGGTGGTGGCAGAGGCACGAGAATCATTCCTGTAAATATTTTGATCCAGTTGTAACCAGATGAAGCGCAAGGCATCCGGACTATTATTTGTATAAGTTATTTTAACCTTGCCGAACACTTGATGATTCTCTGGATTTAAAGAAGCATCAATGTAATAATCTGCTCTGTTTTGCCAGTACTTCGGACCGGGTTCACCGCTGGCACTTCTGTATTCATTGCCTTGATAAGGATAAAATACAGGGTGAAAGGCTTCGCGATGATTATACACTGATTGAGCAAACACTTTTTGAAACAGGAAGAAAATACACGTCGTAAGAAATAATTTATACCTCATGATCAGCTTTTATTAATTCCGATAAAGTAACGAAGGAATTTCCAAAATTAGACAATGCTTTACTCAAAATAATACAAAGCGTTGTCTGTTACGGTTGTCTCTTGGAAGTTGATCAACTAATTTTACCTTTACACATCAATTCAAGCACTTGATAAAAGGCCTAACAAAAAAATTTACATTAAGCAGTGAAGAACGACTAAAATCCAGAAAAAAGATTCAGGAGCTCTTCGCTGCCGGTCATGTCGTAAACTTTTCACCTTTCCGTGTCGTTTACCAGATCAACCATGATGATACCCCGCTGCAATTTGGTGTAGCCGTTGGCACAAGACAATTTAAAAAAGCGGTGGATCGAAACAGAATCAAACGACTCATTCGGGAATCTTACCGATTACAAAAAAATGAATTGAAAGAACTGCTGATTGCAAACGAAAAAGGTCTTTCCCTTTTTGTCATTTATACGGGTAAGACAATTCCCGAGTACACCTGTGCATTTGATAAAATCGGGAAGATATTACAAAAATTATCTGAGGAGATTCATGCGCAGGCTTAATCAAATATTAAGCATTCCATTCATTCTGCTGATTAAATTATATCAGTATGGCATCAGTCCGATAATCGGCCCGAAATGCAGATATACTCCCACTTGCAGCCATTACGGATTAGAGGCATTTCGTAAATATGGATTGATTAAAGGATTTATTTTAACAGCAAAGCGTGTAGGCAAATGTCACCCCTGGGGTGGCAGCGGGTATGACCCGCTGCCGTAGAATTTCAATTATTTTGCGGCCTGATAACGGGCTTCAATTTTTTCCCAGCTGATTACATTCCAAAAAGCACCCAGATAATCGGCTCTGCGGTTTTGATACTTCAGGTAATACGCATGCTCCCAGACATCCACGCCCAGTAACGGAGTACCTTTAACCTCTGCCACATCCATCAGAGGATTATCCTGATTGGGGGTAGAAGAAATAAACAATTCTTTTTTATCATTCACACAAAGCCAAGCCCATCCACTACCAAAACGTGTCATACCTGCATTGGCAAATTTTTCTTTGAATGCATCAAAAGAACCAAAAGCAGCATCAATAGCTGATGCTAACTCTCCCTTAGGCGCACCGCCGGCATTAGGCGCCAGTGATTCCCAGAAGAAAGTATGATTCCAGTGACCGCCACCATTATTACGAACAGCGACAGAAATTTTACCTGCATTTGCTGCAAGTTCTTCTATGGATTTATTTTCATGTTCGGTGCCGGCAATAGCTTTATTCAGATTATCTACATATGCCTGATGATGTTTGCCATGATGAATTTGCATCGTCAATGTATCAATATGAGGCTCAAGAGCATCGTGTGCGTAAGGAAGTGGAGATAATGTGAAAGGCATAAAATAAGTTTTGAATGATGAATGATGAGATATGAGTTAGAAGTTGGAAGTTGTCGGTTGTGAGTTGGAAATTACTTTTTACTTTCAACTATTAACTTTTAACTCGATTGCAAATTTAGGCAGTGTCCTCATATGCTCAAAAGGATTTTCGTCAGTAATTACCAAAAAGCGTCCTGCGTGTAAACCCTTATTCCGCCGGATTAGGCTTTGTAATGCTTGCCTACACAAAAAAGGCACTCTACTTTTACATCATGTTACTGAAACAGGTAACGAAATCCAATACCCTAATAAAAAACTGAGCCCGTTTTGAATCCGTCCCTATGAAATGCCCAAACGAAAATTCAAATTTGAATAACTTGAATTTACCAGGGCATTCGATGTGACATTTGAAAATATAAAAATGATCACATCAAAACTATGGCTTCCTTACCCAAAGAAAACGTAAGAAAACAAAAAAATTGAAGCCAAATAGAACCCCCCGACAAATGTCGGGGGTTTTTTATTGCGTTAATGTTCTGAAAACTTCTTCCAATGTATTACCGCCTGAATCTGTCTTTAATTCAGCTAACCGGCCATCTGCAACGAGCCTGCCTTTGTTAATAATAATTACCCGATCACAAATAGCCTCTACTTCCTGCAATATGTGTGAAGAAAAGAGAATGGTTTTATCCTTGCCAAGAGACTTTATCAAATTTCTGATTTCAATAATCTGATTAGGATCCAGCCCGCTGGTAGGTTCATCCAGTATTAGCACTTCAGGCTGATGAATGATGGCAGCGGCAAGCCCCACTCGCTGCTTATACCCTTTTGATAATTGATGAATCTGTTTATTGGCCTCTACCTTTAATCCGGTCTGCTCAATGACTTCTTCAATGCGTTGATTTTTGTTAGACACCTGATGCAGTCCGCCTATAAATCCCAAATATTCCCGTACGTACATATCAGGATATAACGGATTCAATTCAGGCAGGTAACCGATCTTTTTTTTGGTAAGGATATGACCTGTGGCAACATCTATACCACACACTTTGATTTCTCCGGCATCCGGCTCCATAAAACCGGTAATCATTTTCATGGTGGTGG